>JARIAV010000155.1 GCA_029257685.1 Butyricicoccus sp. | reverse complement strand
AGGAGCAGGGGAGCGCGACGTTCGATATCCCATTCAATCGGCAGGAACTGGCGGACTATCTCTCTGTTGACCGCAGCGCACTGTCACAGGAACTGGGACGCATGAAACGCGATGGACTCGTAGACTTTACACGCAGTCATTTCACCCTGTTATCCAGTGAGCTCTAAAAGGGTCTGTTGTACAATGCAAACACAGTAGCGAGCTGCACAAAACATTACAAGTAAAAAAACGAAACCGGCTGTCAAATGAAGAGGAAGGCTTCATTTGACAGCCGGTTTTGTGCATTATCTTTGGGAAGGCTGTTTTGCAACGCCACTTTTGCTATTTGTATTTGTCCTGTACCGACGGGGGATACAGGCTGTCGAAGTCGTAGTTTTTCATCAGGGAACGCAGACGGCTCACAAGAGTAGAGACTGCCGAGTCGTCCAAGGGTGGGTTGTCCGCCATGTAATCGACCATGTATCGATTGACCTCACTGCGATAGTGCACCATGTCGGTGTAATTGTCATAGTTTGTGGTCAGGGCGTTCTGGTCGATGAAGCTGTAAAAGCGTACATTTTCTTTGTTCCGGTAGCGGTTGGCTGTATCATAAAGCAGGAACATCATGGCATCGATCTGCCCCTGACGGCGGATGCTGTCGAAATACAGCGTGGAATACGGTGGGAAATACAGATAGAATGTGGTTTCCGGATGATTGTCGATCCACTTGTCGATGATCTCCAGATTGGCGCGCAGATCTTTGTTGAAGATATGGCGGTCATACTGGAAGCCGATATCTTTTGGACGGCGATAGGAAGCGATGGCGACATCCAGTCCATAGCGCGTTTGCGGTGTTTCCCACATGAATGCGGTATCCAGATCGCTGTGCTTTCGGGTGAGGCTTGCGATCACGGTCGCGGTACAGGATTCCAGCAGGATATCCTTATTGAGCAGATACTGTGCATCATTGAGTGGGTTGAAATCATACAGATAGTCTGGGATCTCGTGTGGGTTCTTAGGATCGGCAGAAAGCAGGCGCGGATCCAAGCTCCAGAATACGCGCTTGATCTCATGGGTCGCGTATGCAGTTTCCAGCGCACGGTCGAAGTCGGAAAACGTACCGCCCGGATAGCTGACCTTGAGCGTTTTTCCGCCAAAGCGTTCGTCGAACCAGCTTGCGCGGAAGTTGGAGGTGACAGAGGAACCGATACACAGGGAATCATAGTCCTGATGCTTGATGAGTCCGGCGTTCTGGTAACGCTCGTTGGTGTAAGTCGCCTCGATCCCTCTAAACGGCAGGTGATATTGAAAGGCTGGGTCGAGTATGAATACCGTGATCGCACTGAGCAGCAGCAGACTGACCGTGACGCCGATCATCCGCAGCACATAGTTCTTGTACAAAAAAGACCCTCCTTAGAAATTGAAATACAGGAATGTATGGATACCCGTAAAAGAAAGGATACTCCACACCAGCAAGACCGTGGAGGTGGTCAGCTGCAAGGCAGATGGCACAAAGCGTTCCGTTTTCAGGGTACGATCCAGAGCGTTGCGTGGCATCAGACAGAGGAGCAGCGCAAGCACAAGGAAAAAGATCGTAGCAGTGAGCCCCAGTGTCTCGCTTTGCAGACGCAGGATCTGGTTGACGACCTTTGCCTCTGTGACCATAAAACAGGAATAGAAATCATAGGGCAGCGGTGTCCATGTTCCGGCAAACAGACGGGAGAGGAACTGGAATGCGGCAGAAAGATCGGGCGCACGGAAAAAGATCCATGCAAGGTTCACGAAAGAGAAGGTCAGGAGCCAGCCGAGCGGTTTTGGCAGACGTTTCTCTGTATAATGATCGCGGATCTTGGTGAGTGCGAGTGCGAGCCCGTGCAGACCGCCCCAGAAAATGAACGTCCAGCTTGCGCCGTGCCAGAGACCGGAGACCAAAAAGACGAGCACTGTATTGAGACAGGTGCGTGCAAAGCCTTTTCGTGAACCGCCGAGCGGGATATAGAGATACTGTGTGAAAAAGCGCGTCATGGTCATGTGCCATCGCTTCCAGAATTCCGTGATGGAGCACGCGCGATAGGGAGAATCAAAGTTTTGCGGCAGTGTGATGCCGATCATTTTGGTCACACCGCACGCAATGTCGCAATAGCCGGAGAAATCAAAGTACAGCTGGAACGTATAGGCGAGCATGGCAGCGAATGCGGTCGAGCTGTTCAGTGTGGAGAGGGTACTCCACGCTGCATGCACGGCTTGTCCAAGGATATCCGCAAGGAGCACTTTTTTTGCAAGGCCATATCCAACCAGCGTCAAGCCGCGCGCGATGTTTTCCCAGTTGACCGTGTGGATCGTTGGAGTGCGCAGCTGTGGGATGATCTCGTTGTGGAATGCGATCGGGCCGCTCATGACATAGGGGAAGAACGAGACGAACAGGGCGTATTCGGAAAGCGTGTAAGGTTCTGCCTTGCCGCGGTAGGCATCGATCAGATATGCGACCTGCTGAAAGGTGAAAAAGCTGATGCCCAGTGGGAGCAGCAGGGAAAGCGGTGTGAATTGAGAGCCGGTCAGTAGGCTGACGTTTTGAAGGACGAAGTTTGCATATTTCAATACGCCCAATGTACCGAGGTTCAAGGTCAAGCCAAGGATGAGCCAGCTTTTTTGGGGGGTCTGCGTGAGTTTTCGTCCGATCTTCCAGTTCACAAGCGCGCTGATCAGCAGGACAGGGAGACCGGCAAGGTCATTGGCTGCATAAAACCATAGGGACATGGCAAGCAGGAACCATGGCGCGGAGCGAGGAGTGCTGATATACCAGCCAACG
>JARIAV010000119.1 GCA_029257685.1 Butyricicoccus sp. | reverse complement strand
AAAGGAGAAAGCCAAGCAAGAGGTCTCATAGGTAAGTTATTGGAGCGGCGGTTATGAACTGCAAGCTGTTTCGCAAAGTCGTCAAGAGAGAAGAAAGAATGACAGGAATATAACCGTTTTTGGTCTTCACGGTGGCTACGCTCCACCTTACCGTTATGACGTGGCGTGTAGGGGCGAATCAGTTTATGGCGAATACCCAGTTCAGAAGCGGTTTTCTCAAACAGAGTAGGTAAATTCCGCTTGCTATTGGAAAAGCGGTTGGTGAATTCAAAACCGTTGTCTGTTTGGATGCACTCCACATAAATCCCACGCTTTGCATACCACTTCACCAGTTTTCTTAGAAAATCGGCTGAAGAATAGGTAGATTGCTCAGGATAAGCAGCTAAAAAACGTAATCTGGTAAATTCATCTATTGCGGTATATTGGTAAAGCTTGAGCTCTGGATCCGCAATGCAGCGTCGTGGAACGACCTTGACATCTACTTGCACCCGTTCACCTGGATGTGTCATTTGCTCATAAGGCTTCGGGATATAGCGTGTCTGAGCCTTTTGAGGTTGAAACATTCCCAGTTTGCGCATGACACGGAATAGGCTCTCAGGACGACGTGTATAGCCACGCTTCTTGAGGCGGTGCCATAGCTCTACCATACCAAGATTTGGATTGCGGCGGCGCAGATCTCGAATCATTTTGAGTTCTTCTTCTGTATGTGCGTTGGGATGACGATGTGGCCGCCGAGATTCACACGCCAGAGATCCCACACTTCCATCCCAGCGTTTCTTCCAAAAGTAGATGTAGGATCTGCTCTTGTTATATTTCCGGCTTGCTCGGCTCACACCATATTTTGCTGCATATTTCATTAACGATTGCCTATATGACATGTCTTGTGTTATACTTTTACTCATGAAGGATATGGTCTCCTCTCGTTAGAGTTTTTGTGTGGTAACTTAACTATAACTCATGAGACCGTATCCTTCATCCTTTTTTTATTCAATTGTCCAATATGTATTGTACACCTACACTTCTTTCATAAAGCAGATCCCCCTTCCCCTTGACGAATCTCCCTCCTTGTGATAAGATATCACAGGTTTTCTAAAACTCTATAAACAAATCCTATCCCCAGAATTCCTAAAGGAACACAACTATGAATGTATCACAAAAGAACCCCTCTCGCGGAAAGAAACTCCTGCTTGCCATCATCGCCTTTGCCCTCGCCCTCTTGGTCGTGCTGGCAGGCACCGTCTACGCCCTCTGGCACAACGAGATCGCAACGATCTCCAGCATCCAACTTCTCAAGGATCGCAACGACGCACATTTAGACGGCGCCGTCTACACCATGCACGTCAAGGGCGGCTTCTATCTGGACGACTTCATCGAGCAGGGCGGCGTCCAAAATGACGGCGAGCTCATCAACTTCATCACAGGTAAGATCACCAAAGGCCTCATGGATATCAACATCGAAAATCCAGACATCGGCTGCTCCTCCTTCACCGCAGCCACAGAAAACGGTGATCGCCTGTTTGGACGCAACTACGATTTTTCCAAAACGAACAGCTGTATCGTCTTCACAGAAGCCAACAAGGGACGGCACGCCTCGATCTCCACAACCGACCTTCAATTTTTGGGTCTGGACGTAAACAAAAATCTGGACGGCTTCATGGATAAGGTCACCGCACTCGCAGCGGCCTATACCCCGCTCGACGGCATCAACGATGCCGGACTCGCCTGCGGCATTTACATGACCTATCAGGGCGGCGAAAAGACCATCCCAACCAACCAGAACACGGACAAGCCGGACTTCACCTCCACAACGCTCCTGCGCCTGATACTGGACTATGCAGGCACGGTCGAGGAAGCGGTAGAGATCGCCTCCTCCTACGATCTGCACGACTCCGCGAACACCTCTTATCACTATATGGTTGCAGACGCAAGCGGTAAGAGTGCCATTCTGGAATGGGTCGCAGGCACGGACCGCACTGACAACGACGGCAGCAAGCGTGAACTGGTCGTGACCTATAACGATGCCGATTCGCACATCGGCACAATGGAGGGCGAGACCGATTATCAGGTCATCACCAACTTCGTCATTGAGCCAGATTACTATGCAGACTCGCCGGAGACCGAGAAAAAAGGCGCAGATCGTTATGCGCGGATCTATGAGGAACTGAACCGCACGGACGGCATCGTCAAGGACGAGCAGGCAGCCATGGAGATCCTCAAGATCGTTGGCAGACGCAGCTGGAAAAACGATGACAACAACGGCTGCACGGTACATAGCGTGGTCTATAACCTGACCGATCGCTCCCTGCTTTGGGTGCCCAACGAAAACTTCGATCAGCCTCCCTATACATTCCGTTTGGACAGCTGACCGGATACAAAAAACCGACGCTTTCCCTTTTGGGGACGGCGTCGGTTTTGATTTTCACGAGGACCTCGCCGGATTCTTGGCGCGCACCTCACGTTTATATTCCTTTACGGTCATCTTTTCATATTTTTTGAATACCTTGCTGAAATAGCTGCTTTCATTGTAGCCCAAACGGAAAGCGACCTCGGCAATGCTGTGCTCAGTAAAATAGAAATATCCCTTTGCCAGATGCATTTTGCGCATGTGCAGGTATTCGGTCACGCTCACATGGAACTGCTCTCGGAAAATGCGGCTCAGATAGCCCTGACTGATGGCGCAATTCTCAATGATGCTGTTGAGCGTGATATCCTCACGGATATGATTGGAAATGTACTTGAAAATATTATCGAGCAGCGGATAGCGGCTGATGCTGTTCTGGCAGAACAGATAATTCATCACACGGAACAGCCATAGCTCAGACGCCTTACAGTCCAAAATAAGCCCCTCATTGATGGGGAACAGATCGCGCACGTTTTTCGTGCTCTCCTCATATACACTGCGCGTATCGAGCAGGCTTTGCCCAAGGTAGGAGAATACCTTGATGAGCCTTGCCGAGTCCATACCGGTCAGCTGATAGATCTCGTCTATGATACGGGGCAGGATCTCATAAAACTCCTGAAAATCCTTGTGCCGCAGGACTTCGATGAGGGCTTCCAACTGCCCCTGAATGGAGTGCTCGTGCTCCGCCTTGTAGCTCTCCAGCATTTTTTGCAGACGCTCCGGCGTGATGGGCTTTTCCAGCACATCCTGAATGGTATCTGCTCCGGCACTGCGGATACGCACACCGGCAGCCGGCGGCGATAAAATATAGATCGCCGTTTCCGGACTGACACGATGGATGATGCGGCTCGCCTCCAATCCGGTCATACCGGACATCTGCATATCCATCAGGATGAGATCGACAGAATCTTCCTTGCATATCTTCACGGCAGCCTCTCCCGAGGCCGCTGTCCCGACCACCTCAAATGCGTCCTCATCTGCGAACATCACGCCAAGTGCTTCCTGCATCAAAAGATCATCGTCTGCAATCAAAACCCTGTACACGCTTACTCAATCCCTTCTTCGTGATGTTCCGGTAAAATCAATGTGCTCTTGCAGCCCTTGGTGTGGCTGCTCTCCGTTACGATATTATAGGCATCTCCAAAGAGCTGCTTGACCTTTTCTCTGGCATACTGCATCCCGAGGTCGATGAAATAGCCCTCATGCATATCCTTATAGAGCTCATAGCGGATATCGATTTCCGCCTGACTGATGCCGGGGCCATTGTCCATGACTTCCAGTACGAGCTCCTGTCCGCGCTGTGTGCCACGGATGGTGACCATCCCACCCTCCTTTTGCAGCATCACGCCGTTATACACGGCATTTTTGACAAAAGGAAGCAGGATACCGGTCGGGATGGGCTCGAGCTGCATTTCCGCGGGGATCTGGATGGAGAAAGCCAGCCGGTCGCCCAGCTTTTCCTGCTGGAGCGCAAGGTAGCGCACAGCCTGCTCCACCTCGTCTGCAAGGGGCACGAACGTGCCCTTTTCCGCATACTTATAGCGCGCATAATCGGTCAAGACACCCAAAAACGCACTGGTACGCGGCGCATGCTCGATGATGGAAAGGTTCATCAGTGACGTGAGCAGATCCAGGATCTCGAACTCGTTGCAGTTGACCTTGGCTTCCTGAAGCTCTCTGGTCTTCTGCATATTTTCCTTGAGGTAACGCTGGTTGAGGCTCTGGCATTTTTTGATCTTCTTTTTGAGGGCATCTTCCTGTACATGCTGGCTGATCTCATTTTCGGTCAGCTGATTGATGACCAAAAATACAAGATTTGCAATGTCCAAAAACTTCTCGTAGGAGTAAACGGGGATCTCGTCCATGAGATCCTGATACTGATGGATGGACTCCTCGGAGCGGTTGGAATGCATGACGGAGGACAGGCGGCTGACGGTATCGGGCGCATCGTTGCAGCGGATCTGACCGCCGATAAAGCCGCCCAGATAATGCCCGCGCACGATGATTGGAATGGCAACTTCCAAAAGTCCGCACGGACAAAAATATACATTGGTCTTTTTGGTGACGGCTGCCTGAATGGAGCCGAACGCGTCCGAAGACTTGCACCGCTCGAACGCGGAGGGGTCATTGCGCACGCGGCTGCAAAAATGGCAGAACGAAGTGGATTCCGTGATGGGCTCTCCCCGAAAATCCACGGTCACAAAGGCAAGGCCGGTCGCCTTGGATAAGCTCTTCTGAATGTTTTCCAGCTTTTCTTTTCCAAAAAGATAAATGATGTCCAGCTTATTGACACCATTTTCATCTGCGGAATTCAAATACAGATCGAGCAGATCGGGTTCTACGCGGTCAGCGGGAAATAAGTCTCCATGCTCCATCCTGTCCATCTCCTCTCCCCTTTGGTCTCTCTTGTGTGCTCTCTCTTTTTGCCTGTTTCATTTCACGGATGTTTCGCGGACACCTGCACCGTGTGCTCTGTCTTCCATGCAGGCGGCGGAACCGGATGCAGTTCTATTATACCACATTGTGCCCAAAAGCGGGTAGTCATTTCTACAGAAAATCAGAAAATATGCTGTTTTCTATTTTCCCAATCGCCCGCAGGATCGGCGCACAGGCAAAGCGGAGCCGCCGCGCCGGATATCTCAGATATCCAGCACACCAGCTCCGCTTGGTCTGATCGTTTTGGAATACTTGCCTTGGCTATGGGATGGATCTTGTTTCGGGTGTATCTGAAAATCAGCAAACCATCTTTCCAGATCGCCCCTAGTAGATGCGGCTCAAAATATCCTTGATGCCCGCCGTTCCGATCTCGCGCGGCGTGGTCCGGATGCAGTTATCCATGAGCGCGTTGTTGATCATGTTCTGGAACTGCGCCTCATACGCTTCCCGTGTGATCTCCAGCGCAGAGATGCAGGACGGCATATTCATGCAGTGCATCAGCGTTTCGATCATGGCCTTGAGCGCACGCACGGCGGTTTCGGGCGGTTCATTGATGCCCACCAGCTGTACTTTATAGGCGAGCGTTGCATATTTGCACATGATATCATGGTTGACCGCGTTATAATCGATGACGTGCGGCAGCAGGATGGCGTTCGCCAGTCCATGTGGGATATGGAACGTACCGCCCAGCTGGTGCGCGATGCTGTGATTGACCCCAAGACCGGCGGTATTGAACGCCATGCCTGCAAGGGTGGACGCCTCGTGCATGATGGTGCGCGCTTCCAGATTCTTGCCGTCCTGATAGCAGGTCAGCAGGGACTTCATCAGCAGCTCGACCGACTTTTCCGAAAGTGCATCGGAAAACACATTGGATTCGGTCGCAACATAGGCCTCGATGGCATGGGTCAGCACGTCCATTCCGGTATTCGCCGTCACGGAGGGCGGCACGGAAAGGGTCAGGCGCGGATCGAGGATGGCAACGTCTGCCAGAATATCATCGGAAGCGATCAAATGCTTGCTCTTGGTCTCCGAATCGGTGATGACTGCCGCCGAAGTGACCTCAGAGCCCGTCCCGCTCGTCGTCGGGATGGTGATAAAGGTGGGCTTGGCGATCAGCTCCTTGACGCCGGCAAAATAGATGATGCCCTTTGCGGTATCGATGGCAGAGCCGCCGCCGAAGCCGATGACGATATCGGGATGCACCTTGCAGATCATGCCGAGTCCCTTTGCGACGACCTCGATGGTGGGGTCTGGGATCGCCTGATCGAAGATCGCGACTGCATTGCTGGAGTCGAGCGCATCGGTGATATAGTTGATGGCACCACTTTCCGACAAAAACTTGTCACAGACGACCATGACCCGTTTTTTGCGGATCTTCCGCAGATATTCCATGGCATAATGCCCGCTGCGGATCTTTGTTTTGATATATACATTGGACATAGGGGTTCCTCCTGAAATACCGACAAGGGGCGGCAGGCGGGTCAGCGGATGCTGAACGCATCGGTCATGACGCACTTGCGCTTGCGGCAGAAACTTCTTGCGGAGGTCAGACCCTCACCGGTCGGACCTGCGATGGTGAAGGTGGTAAAGCCCTCGCCGCCCACGCCGATACCGGCATAAGAAGGCGCATTCTTTACAAAGATGGTGGTCTCCATGATCTTTGCCATCTTGCTCAGCTTTTCTACGTTTTTGGAGTGCATCATTGCAGTATGACGGTTGCCATGCTCGGCTTCGTGTGCATACTCGATCGCAAGATCGACATTGGGCACGCGGACGATGGGCAGGATAGGCATCATGAGTTCTTCCTGCACGAGGATATGATCCTTCGGGACTTCCATGATGATGACCTTCACGCTCTCATCGACCAGAATGCCCAGCTGCTTGAGGATATACTGCGCACTCTTGCCCACAAAGGAAGTCTTGGGGCCGCCCTTTTCGTTGGTAACGACGGTCACGAGGCGTTCGATAAGGGTGGGGTCGGTCATCTGGAACGCGCCGTTGAGCTTCATGTAATGAATGAGGTAGTCCGTGATCTGATCGACCGCAAAGACTTCCTTCTCCGCGATACACGGTACATTGTTGTCAAAGCTGCATCCTGCAACGATATCCTTTGCTGCCTTCTCGATATCGGCGGTTTCATCCACGACGACTGGCGGATTGCCTGCGCCTGCACCGATCGCCTTCTTACCGGAGGACAGCACCTTCTTGACGATCGCAGGGCCGCCCGTTGCCACGAGCACGCGTACCTTGGGATGCTCGATCATCTTGTTGGTGTTCTCGATGGAGGGTTCTTCCACCATAGTGATGAGGTTTTCCGGCGCACCGGCTTCGATCAAAGCCTTGTTCAGGATCTTGACCAGCATTTGAGAGACCTTTTTGGCTCTTGGATGGGGGCTGAATACCACGGTATTGCCGCCTGCGATCATGGAGATCGAGTTGTTGATGATGGTCTCGGTGGGGTTGGTGGTCGGTGTGATCGCGCCGATGACACCGAACGGGCAGTATTCCACGAGGGTCAGTCCGTTGTCGCCGGTCACGGCCTCGGTCACGAGATCCTCCGTGCCGGGGGTACGGGTCGCAGCAAGCCGGTTCTTGATGAGCTTATGTTCATAGCAGCCGATCTCGGTCTCCTCGACAGCAAGGCGGGAAACCAGTTCGAGGTTTTCCCGTTTGAGGACGGCAGCACGGATCGCATCCACATATTTCTGACGATCCTCGATCTTGGAAAACAGCAGGATCTTCTGTGCCTCAGCCGCCGCATCGATCGCTTCATCCATGGTATCGAATACGCCATAGCGTTCCACCTTCGGTGCCGTAAACTTCTGCGGCTGTTCTGCGGCGATCTCCTTGATCGCCTGCTCTACCATCTGTTCGATCACTTTCATATCCATATTCAAGTGTATCACACCTCTTTCATTGTTCTGCAGGGTCTGCGGCAGCGTTCCACGCAATGCCAAGCGGCGTCACCAGCAATGCGTCATTGGTTTTCACGGTCGTGATGCCCAGTTCCTTTTCAAAGGTTTCCTCAAAGTCCTCGAAGCAGGATGCACCGCCGACCACGTACACGCGATCGACCGAAAAATCCGTGAGGAAACGCTTGACGATGCAAGCCATTTTCTGTACGACCGGCTTGATGACCGGAAAGACATCGGCTTCCTTATCCTTGTTTTTCTTGAGCTGCTCGGCTTCCTCGATGGAGATGCCGTAGTAGCCTGCGAGCACCAGCGTCATGTGCGTGCCGCCGGTCGGCTCGTCCGCCGTAAAGATGACCTTGCCGTCCTTCAGGATACTGATCCCGGTGGTGCCGCCGCCCACGTCCACGACCGCGCCGTCCGTGATCTCCAGCACGGAGGCCGCCGCCGTCGGTTCATCTATGACGCCTGTCACTTCAAAGCCTGCGCCTTCTACCACATTGCAGATGCAGCGGACATTGCCCTCGATCACGCCGGGCGGGATGGCAGTTGCGGCGGTCTCGAGCGGGACGCCCAAAAGCGCCTCCAGCTCCTCCTTGAGGCGTTTGACGGTCTGGATCGCCCCCACAAAGTCCACGACGATGCCGTCCTTGACGACCTTGGAAACGGCGGTCGCGCCGGCGACGGGATGGTTTTCTTCATCCGTGACGGCAATGACGATATTCGCAGTTCCCAGATCCACGCCGGTTTTGAGCCGTCCGGTAAACGGATTGCACTTTTTCTCCTCGATCAGTGCGGCAAATTCAGACAATACCTCTTTGGTGATCCGCATACGACCCCTCTTTCCTTGTTCCAGTTTGGTGTATTACGGCTTGCGGATCATCACATAGTCGTTGTTGCTCAGCGCACAGGCGTTGGCTTCGTCTACGTCCACATGCATTTCCAGCGCGAACTTGTCCGATACACGGACGAGCACATCCCCGAATACGCCGTGCCGCTCGCCAAAGGTCTCGACCTCTACGATATCCTTGTCCCGCACGCCCATCGCCTCCGCCTGCTCAGGCGTCATGTGGATATGGCGCAGGGCAATGATCGCGCCCTCGGTGAGCGTGACCGAGCCTTTCGGCCCCACGATCTCCAGACCGGGGGTCCCACTGAGGCAGCCCGACTCGCGGATCGGCGGACGGATGCCCAGACGGAAGCTGTCCGTCTTGGAGATCTCGATCTGGCTCTGCTTGCGCACGGGGCCTAAGATGCGCACGCCGGGGAATTCTCCCTTGGGGCCGCGAATGGTCACGGTCTCGTTGCAGGCGAACTGTCCCGGCTGCTTGAGGTCGCTCTTTTTGGTCAGGGCATAGCCCTTGCCAAACAGGGTCTCAAGATCCTCCTGTGTGACGTGTACATGGCGGTTGGAGACCCCGATGGGGATCTTCTGCGCCTCGAACGCCTTGAGTTTTTCCATGACCCGCTCGGTCACGAGCCTTAATAATTGTTCATTCACGATTTTGTCTGCCTCCTTCCGGAAGGTTGTACCGGCTCGAAAGCCGGTACAGGTTCCACGGAAAGACTGTTTTTCAGCCTGTCACGCAATGTTTAGAGTGTTTTCGGCAGGATCTTCTCGACATCGGTGTGCGGTCTCGGGATGACATGCTGGGAAACGACCTGTCCTACGTTTGCAGCGGCAGCTGCGCCTGCGTCCACGGAAGCCTTGACCGCGCCCACGTCGCCGCGCACCATAACGGTGACGAGACCGGAGCCGATCTTCTCATATCCAACCAATGCTACGTTTGCAGCCTTTGTCATTGCGTCTGCTGCTTCGATCGCGCCTACGAGACCCTTGGTCTCAACCATGCCCAATGCTTCGTTCGACATAAAAAATTCCTCCTGATATTATGCTTGTTCCAGTTGTTTCCATATATTCGATAAGATGTATGCTTTGTCTGTTTCCTCCCAGCGGAAGCCCATGCGGCCGAAATGCCCATAGGCTGCGGTCTGGCGGTACTGCGGCTTGCGCAGGTCGAGCTGTTCGATGATCTCCGCAACGCTGAAATCAAAAACGCCCTGTATGATCTGTGCGATCGCGCTGTCCGGCAGTCTGCCCGTGCCGAAGGTATCGACCGTGATGGCTTCCGGCGCGGTCTGCCCGATGACGAACGCGAGCGCGACCTCGCACCGCTTCGCCATGCCGGAAGCCACGATGTTCTTCGCCACATAGCGTGCCATGTATGCCGCCGAGCGATCGACCTTGGTGGGATCCTTGCCGGAAAACGCGCCACCGCCGTGCTTGCCGACCGTGCCGTAGGTATCGACCATCAGCTTTCTGCCCGTGACGCCGGTATCTCCGGCAGGGCCGCCGATGACGAACCGTCCCGTTGGGTTGACATGGATCTTGGTTTCCGGTGTCAGCCACTTGGTGTCCACGACGGGCGTAATGACTGCCTGCCAGATGAAATCCTCCAGCACTCTGTGCGAGATCTGTTCGCTGTGCTGGGTGGAGACCACGATGCTGCGGATGGCGACGGGCTCCCCTGCGGCATCATAGCGCATGGTGACCTGTGTTTTGCCGTCCGGATACAGGAAATCTGCCTTTTGCAGCTTGCGCACATCGGCGAGCTGGCGTGCCAGACGGTTGGCAAGGTCACAGGGCATGGGCATGAAGCTGTCCGTTTCATCGGTCGCATAGCCGTACATGATGCCCTGATCGCCGCCGCCGAGCACTTCCTTTTCGCCGCCCTGACTGCGCGTCACGCCCATGGAGATATCGGGTGACTGCTGGTGGAGATTGGTGAGGATCATGCAGGTATCCGCATCGAACCCCTTACCGTGCTCCACATAGCCGATCTCCCGAATGATCTCGCGCGCCTTCGCCACGACATCGACCTGCGCCGTCGAGGTGATCTCCCCTGCCAGCATCAGGGTGTCCTTGGACGCCATGACCTCGAGGGCGACGCGCGACTTGGGATCTCCTGCAAGGTACGCGTCCAGAATGCCGTCCGCGATCTGGTCGCACACCTTATCGGGATGCCCTTCCGTGACCGATTCCGAGGTCACATCATAGAATCTTTCCATATTCGATCCACCTGCTTTCCGGACTCAGCGGAGGGAAAAGCCGCTGGTGAGCGTGCATCTTCTCCGCCGTGCAAAATGTCTTGCCGTTGTCGTGCCCTCGCCGGTGGTCGTGGCGATGGTGAAGCTGGTGTGTCCCTCGAGATCGAAGCCGATGCCCAGCAGGGACGCGCCGTTTTTGACGAACACGGCGGTGCGCATTTTCCGTGCCGCCCGATTGAGGCGGTCGATGGATTCCGAATGGATGGTTGCCGTATGCTGATAGCCCTGCTCGATGTCCAGCGCGATCTCCAGCGCCTGCTCGAAGTCCGCCGCCTTGACGAGCGGCACGAGCGGCATGAGCAGCTCCAGCGTTGCAAACGGGTGCATGCAGGTGGTCTCGGCAACGATGAGGCGCACCGGCGTGGTGCAGGCGATGCCAGCTGCCTGTAAGATCTCGTTTGCGCTGCGTCCCTCCAGCTTTTTGTTGATGACGAAATCCTCCGTCACCGCTGCATGGAGGAGCTTTTCGATCTCCGCGGGATCTTTGACATAGTAGACGCCGTTTTTGAGCAGCTCATAGATGAGCCCATCGGCGGCCTGCTCAACGACCACGATGCTCTTTTCCGAGGTACACATGAGGTTGTTGTCAAAGGATGCCCCCTGTACGATATCGCGTGCGGCCTTTGCAAGATCGGCGGTCTCATCGACGATGGCGACCGGATTTGCCGGCCCTGCGCCGATGACCTTCTTGCCGGACAGCATCGCCTGTCTGAGCGAGCCGCTGCCGCCCGTGCATACGACCATATCGACATCGGGGTGGCTCATGACCTCGGCGGTCGATCCCATGAGGCTTTCATGGAGCGTCACGACCAGATTGTCGATGCCGCATACCGCGCAGATGGCTTCGCTGATGGCAGCAGTCAGGAACTGTGAAACCTTGACTGCCCTTGGATGCGGACAGTGGATCACTGCATTTCCGGCAGCCAGCATCCCGATGGTATTGCTGATGAGGGTCGCGCATGGGTTGGTACAGGGCTGTACCGCGCAGACCACGCCAAAGGAAGCCAGCTCATAGAGCGTCATGCCGTGGTCACCGGTGTTGACCTCGGTGAGCAGGTCTTCCACGCCCGGCGTTTTTTCGATCG
Source organism: Butyricicoccus sp. (assembly GCA_029257685.1). Lineage (GTDB taxonomy): Bacteria > Bacillota > Clostridia > Oscillospirales > Butyricicoccaceae > Butyricicoccus. Next base: position 20,450 of record JARIAV010000119.1, on the reverse strand, counting down.
CCAGCCGGATCTTTGCCGTCTTATCGGGCACGTTGCCCATGCCGGTCTCCTCGACTGCCATCTGCGCCAGCTGCGCGGCGAGGGGGCGGAGTGCCGCTTTGACGGCTTCCAGAACCTCCTGCCGCTCGTTCATGGTAAACTCTGCATACCTGCCGTATGCGCCCTTTGCAGCAGATACAGCATCTGTGACATTGGAATAGATGCTGTTTTTCATATCACACATTCCCTCCTTTTTTATAAGATAGCTCCGGATCGTTCCACGGACTTCAGATATCCATGGAATCTACGATCCCGATGATCGCCATATCGATGACGGCCTGCCGCTTTTTCTCGTCCACGCGAACGGAGGAACCCTGACCGATCAGAACGATCTCCCCGATCCCGGCGCCGACATAATCGACTGCGACTTCTTCCTCGCCGATGAACTCTCCGGAGCCGTTGATGCGTCGGATGACCATGAGCTTATAGCCCACAAGGGATTCATCCTTTCGGGTCGCAACGACCGTGCCGATGATCTTTGCCAGTTTCATTGTGTTTCCTTCCTTTCGCGGCGTGCGGATCGCCCGTCCTATGGCATGTGCTTATTTTTTCCGTTTTGTGCTTTTCCTGCGCGGCTTGGGGGCGTCCGGTTCAGCCGGTTCCACGGGGGCGGCTGCCTCCGTCGGCTGTTCGCCGCTTTCCGCGGTCTCCGGAGCGGGTACGGTCTCCTCCAGTGCGATCTGTACGGTTTCCGCGCGTTCTTCGTTCGGTCTCTCGGGTTCCGGTTCACTGCTCGGTTCCGGTGCTTCCGGTGCTTCCGGCAGGAGCGGCTCCGTCTTTTCTTCCGGTTCCTCTTTCTGTTCCTCTGCCTGTGGTGCAGTCTGCGGCTCCGCCTTTGCCGGCGTGCAGAAGGTCTGCTCCACAAAGTCGGAGGGTCTGGGGATGACCTTACAGGAGACCAGCTTGTCATGCATCCTGCCCAGCTGACAGCCTGCCTGCACCGATGCATTGACCGCGCCCACATCGCCTGTGACCTTGATGGTCATATAGCCCAGTCCCTTGGTGTTCTCCACCTCGATGATCTCTACGTTTGCCGCCTTTGCCATCGCATCAGCGACCAAGATCGCCGTGGACAAGCCCGCGATCTCGACCAGTCCCAATGCCTGTTTCATCCTATCACCTCACATTCCTGCTTACTCCAGACGAATGTTCAGGAACTTTGCCCTGTCTCTCGCCAGATCTGTCACGATGTCATCCGGCAGCAGGTGAAGCACCTTGCCCGATGCCAGCCGTTCGACGTTGGATGCCGTAATGACGCGTTTTTTGCCGCCCATGCGCATATCCGGCCGAACGGGCGGATCTTCCGCATGCGGGACGGGGACCGAGGCAAAAACGGTCGGCTCCGTCCGATCCGCGTCGGTATCCAGCGTCTGCGGTGTCCCGATCTCGATGCCGTATTCCAGAAGCTGTCTGTAATAGGTCAGGATGCGGCTCACATACGCAGGCGTTTCCTTGCCCGAGAACCTTGCCAGACCGGAACGCAGGAACACCGTGCGGCTCCCCGCCTCGATGCAGGCTGCGACCCATGCCGTCTCAAAGGTATCGCTGATGCACAGCGCGGTCTTTACGGCGAGGTCGCGCGGCACGACCGGAAACAGGCTGACCGCCTGCTCCAGATCGGGCGGAAGCGGTTCCGAGCGGTACCGCAGGCCGGCGCACGCCGGACACGCGGCAAGCCGCGCGGCGCATCCGTCCTGCTTCCATGCATCCGGCACGACTGGATAGATGCGATAACTGTCACACGTCTCCATTTCATGCAGGAATGCTTCATACGCCGTGCTCCAGTCCGCCATGCAGACCATGTAGAGGGGTGTTTTCTCCCTGCCCTCCTCCGCCTGCAATTCGCGCAGCACACGCAGCACCAGCTCTCGTAAGCGTTCTTCGCTGATATTCAATCCTTTCACCTCGTTTCAAAGAACTCCCCTATCCGCAGGGGATAAGGGAATCCTTTGCAGCTGCTCTGTTGCGATGCAGCCATACATTATTCAAGATGAGGCAGAATCTTTTCCACATCGGTATGCGGGCGCGGGATGACGTGCGTGGATACCACTTCGCCAACCGCTGCCGCGGAAGCCGCGCCTGCGTCGGTCGCAGCCTTGACTGCGCCCACGTCGCCGCGTACCATAACGGTCACCAAACCGGAACCGATCTTTTCATATCCAACCAGTGTGACATTGGCTGCCTTTACCATTGCATCGGCTGCTTCGATCGCGCCGACCAGACCTTTTGTCTCAACCATGCCCAATGCATCTGCATTCATATGTTAGGACCTCCTATCCCAAGTCGTCGTATCTGCGTTCCGAAAACGCCCGAGCGTTTCGGGCTCCCTTCCGGAGATCAGATATACGGTGTGGTGGTGGACTTCGGAGCGTCTCCGAGTGCGCCCAGCATCTTCTTTCCGGCATCGATCGCCGCTCTGACCGCCTGACGGACAGCACCGGAATCACCGGTAAAGGTCAAAATGACCTCGTTGGAATAGCTCGTGCCGCTCGTCGGGGAGCAATAGCCAACGACCTCTACGTTCGCCGCCTTGACTGCGATATCCGCGAGCACGGTGCCGATGGCAGCCGGACCTGCGCAGGTCATGCCGAATGCTCTGCCGACCGGTGCGCCCAGTGCCTTTTCGAGACAGTAGCTTGCTCTTGCGGTGTACTGGAACTCGATATGGCCGGCATCGTTTGCATAGACGTCGCCAAAATACTTGGGCAGTACCTGAAGTGCGATCTCAACGGCGCGTCTTGCATCGGATACATCGTCTGCGCCGATGTAGATGAGGCTGCCGTGTCCTGCGCCGCCCTTGGTATCGCGTGGCAGTTCTACGGAAATGATCTCGGTGTTGGTTGCCTTTACGGCTTCATCCACCGCCCAGATCTGCGGGCCTGCACCCACGCGGCCGCCGATGATACCGATGGAGCGATACTTGCCGAGCTTCATGACATCGACCAGCATCGGGTCCACGCTTGCGATCACAAGACCGATGGTATCGCCCATTGCGGTACCAACAAATTCTGTCAGACCGATATTGGTCTTTGCAGGCTCCTGCGGTGCTGCCGGAGCAGGTGCTGCTTCGGGAGCGGCCGGCTTGATGCCCAATTCATCTGAAACCTGCTTCATTACTTTTTCAATCAACTGTTGATCCATTCGTCTTTCCTCCGTTCGTCGATTCGCCTCAACCGCCAATGATACATTGGAAGCCATAGCTTTCCACAGCCTTCTTGCATGCCGCGAGATCCTCCGGATGCAGCGGCTTGATGTCTTTCAGTAGGTATTCCTTGCCCAGCAAGTCATACTTGTTCTCACCAAAGGTATGGTAAGGCAGGAGGTGGATGGTACGCACGCCCATAAGGGTCTTTGCGTATTCTGCGATCTTGGAGATCGCCTCCACCGAAAAGTTGAATCTCGGGATCACGGGTACGCGAACGACCGTGTTCGAGATCTGACTGATGCGCAGCGCGTTTTTGAGGATGACCTCATTGGTGCTGCCGGTATATTTTCTGTGCTGTTCGGGATCGGTGTGCTTGATGTCGAGCAGCACGGTATCCACATAGGGGATGACCGTTTCGATCGCCTCAGCGGTCCCAAGTCCAGTGGTTTCGATCGCCGTGTTCCAGCCCTGCCCCTTGCAGGCCTTGAGCAGCTCGGCGGCAAAGGCGGACTGCATCAGGGGTTCTCCGCCTGATAAGGTCACGCCGCCGCCCGAACGGCGGTAGGTCGTTGCATCCTTTTTCAGTTCCTGAATCACCTGCTGAACGGTCATCGTCTTGCCCTTGCGCACGAGCGCGCCTGCCGGACAGGCATGGACACATTCGCCGCAGCCCGTACAGATCGAGCGATCGATCCAGTGCTTGTTGTTCGGGCTGATCGCCCCCAGCTTGCAGGCGGTGATGCACCGCCCGCAGTGGAGACAATCGGCTTGTTTATACATGACCACCGGTTTTGTTTTCTGGGATTCAGGGTTACTGCACCACTGGCAGGAGAGCGGACAGCCTTTCAGGAATACGATCGTCCGGATACCCGGGCCATCGTGCAGGGAAAATCTCTGGATATCAAAGACCGTTCCCGATACGTTGTAATTGATCGAGTCCATGCCGAACTCCCTTCTCTGTTTGGTGCCGGAACCTTATCGCTTCACTCAGAACGACTGCTCGGTACGGCTGATGATGTCGTCCTGTACTTCCTTCGCCAGTACGGTGAACTGTGCGCTGTAACCTGCAACGCGAACGACCAGATCCTTGTACTTCTCCGGATCCTGCTGTGCTGCGATCAGGGTCGCCTTGTCGATGACGTTGAACTGTACATGCATGCCCTTGTGGTCGAAGTAAGAGCGGACCACGGAAGCGAAGCGCATGAGTCCTTCATCGCCTGCGAGCGCGGACGGCAGGAACTTCTGGTTGTACAGCGTGCCGTTGGAGTAGTTTGCATGGTCGAGCTTTGCAACGGACATCGCAGCTGCGGTCGGGCCCTTGGTATCCATGCCCTGACGCGGGGAAACACCGTCTGCGAGTGGTGCCTTTGCCAGACGGCCATCCGGCAGTGCTGCAACGTCCTTACCGAACAGTACGTTTGCCGATACCGGATAGCAGCCGGCCTGGAACTGTCCGCCGCGCGGGTTCTTATACTTTTCTACCTCGTAGGAGTAGATCTGTCCGCAGCGTCTTGCGATCATATCGACCTCGTCCTCGTCGTTGCCGAACCACGGGGTATTTTCCATGATGCGCTTGATCTGTGCATAGTCCGCATTGCTGCAAGCAGGCTGTGCGGTGCAGGTGGTGGTGCTCGGGGTGCTCAGCTCGTTCTGGAGCTCTGCCAGATTGATGGAGCCGTTATTGGACAGGATGCGCTTGATCGCCTCATAGATCTTGCTCTCGTCGGAGCAGTCGGCGGTCTGTGCAGCCGGAGCGGAAGCGGTGCAGGAATAACCGAAGTTATGTGCCATTGCTTCCTTGAGCTGTGCCATCGTGACTTCCTTGCTCTCGAATACATGCTTCTTGATCGCGCAGAGGGAGTCACCGGAGTCTGCAACACCGAACGCCTGCGGGCCGGTGAAGTTGTAGATCGCGCCGCCCTCCTGCACGCTCTTGCCGCGGCCGATGCAGTCATCGACGAGTGCGGAGAGGAACGGCAGCGGTGCGCGCTCTGCATGGGCAAAGTCTACGCAGTTGTCTGCCTCAGCCAGATGGTAAACGAAGTATTCCATCTGCTTCTTATATGCTGCAAAGATATCTTCAAGGCAAGTAAAGGAGGTCATGTCGCCGGTGACGGGGCCGAGCTGCTTGTCGCCGACCTTACCGTTGTTCAGCGTGATCTCGAGTACCTTTGCGATGTTGAAGAATGCGGCATCATGCCAGCCCTCGGTCTTGTGCGGGCACTGCGGCTCGACACAGCCGATGATGCAGTAGCTTCTTGCGTCCGCCAGCGATACGCCGCGGTTGCAGAGTGCCGGAATGATGACTTCGTCATTGTACATCGCCGGAACACCCAGACCCAGACGGGTGACTTCACATGCGCGGTACAGGAACTCGTCCGGTGTGTTCTGGTGTACGCGGATGGAGAAGGACGGTGCAGGCAGTCTGACGTGTGCAACGGCTTCCATACACATATAGGAAACGTCATTGGTTGCGTCCAGTCCGTCCTCGGTCTGACCGCCGACGATCAGGTTCTGGAATACGGCGTAGCCTGCGAATGCCTGTGCGGAGATCTCGTCACGGGTCTTGTTGACGTCGTTGAGCTTGACCCAGATGCAGTCGACCAGTTCCTGTGCGAATTCGCGGGAGATATTGGTATCTGCCTTGAGGAACGGATACATATACTGGTCAAAGCGTCCTGGAGAGATGGAGTGACCGTTTGCCTCGATCTGGAGCATGATCTGTACGAACCAGAACGCCTGACATGCTTCATAGAAATTGGTTGCGCCGTGTTCGGGGACGCGGTCACAGTTTGCAGCGATCTGTACGAGCTCTGCCTTGCGCACCGGATCGGGGCAGACAGCTGCAAGCTCTCTTGCCTTTGCCGCATAGCGGTGTGCAAAGTTGATCGCAGCGGAATATGTGATAACGAGTGCTTCGTAGAAGTTCTTTTTCTTGATGTACTCCGGATCACTGGTATCGAGCTTGGTCATGGCTTCGATGACCTGCTTGATGATGCCGGTGAAGCCGATGCGCAGCACCTTGCCATAGTCTACGCACACATGGCCGACGCCGCCGTAGAAGTAGTTGCCGACCGTGAACACGCCGTTTGCGATGCAGTCCTTGGTCTCCTGCGACATATAGGACTCTGCCAGCGCGCTGGTGGTCTTGCCTTCCCAGTACTTGAACGCTTCATGCAGCTCTGCGGCGGTCTCCTTGGGGATCTGGAACGGGTCAGCCAGACGGGTCCCCATGGTGTCGAATTCCTTCTCCACCCAGTCGTAGGAGAATTCCGGACAGATCTCCGTGGAGCGCAGGTTCTTTGTGATAGAGACTACGACAAGCTCATCCTCATGGATGGTGATGGGCAGATTGTTGAAGATCTTTTCCGCAGCCTTCGCGCGTCTCATGATCGGGGAAAGACCTTCGGTCTCCTTATAAGACTCTGTTACCAGTACAGCGCGTTCGGACTCAACATAGGGGGTGGCATCTACGATCGCCTTTTTCAGACGCTTCACTCTCTCAGTTGGTTCCGAAAATCCTTTTGCTAACATAAAACATCCTCCTTTATGATAATGCTTTGGGGCATTACGCTTTCTGTTTTTTTGGCGATCCCCTTTGGGGCATCACTCTCTGGCTTCCATGATACCGTATCTTTCACGAAAAGACGGCATATTTTCAAGACTGAAAAAATGCAAAATCCAGACTTCTTGTGTTTTCTCCGGCTCACCGCTCTGTAAAGGTGATCCCCAAAAGGTGCAGGAAGCCCCTGAGGATCTCGATATTGCCGGGCCATGCCGGTGCGGTGACGAGGTTTTCAAAAACGACCGCTTCGTGGGGCTGTGCGTCCACAAAATCGCCGCCGACCGCCAAAACTTCGGGTTTTACCGCCGGATATGCGGTGACGCGCCTGCCGCGGAGCACATCTGCCGCCGTAAGGATCTGCACGCCGTGGCAGATCGCCGCGACAGGCTTGTGCAGCTCCATGAAGAAACGTACAATATCCAATACACGCGGATCGAGCCGCAGGTATTCGGGTGCACGGCCGCCGGTCAGGAACAGACCGTCATACTGTTCGAGCCGCAGATACGCAAAGGACGCATTGAGCACGAAATTGTGCCCCGGCTTTTCCGAATAGGTCTGATCGCCCTCGAAATCATGGATCGCCGTGCGGATGCTGTCTCCGGCGGACTTGTCCGGACACACCACATCGACGGATACGCCCGCCATTTCGAGTGCCTGATAGGGTACCATGACCTCATAGTCCTCGGTATAGTCCCCTGCAAGCATGAGTACACGCTTCATTCGGTCTCCTCCTTCTGTTCCTGTTCCCAAGGGAGCACGTCGCCGTCCTCTCTGAGGTATTCCAAAATATCTCCCACACCCTCTCCGGTGATGGAGCTGACATAAAAGATCTTCTTGCAGCCGCACAATTCGAGCCGCATGGCAGCAAGGTCACACCTTGCCTCCGGACGGTCGATCTGTGTGACGATGCCGATGACGTCCCGCGTTGCCATCGAGACGATATTGGGGCTGTACAGGGAATAATCCTCGGTCGCGCTCATCAAAAGCCCCACCACATCGGCTTCATAGGAGTAGATGACAAGGGCGCGTGCAAGGGTCTTGTTCTCGGCGTATTCGCCCGGCGTATCGATGATGACATCATAGTGATTGATGTACTGTGTCTTGTGATAGGTGATCTTTTTCCCCTTGAGCGCCTGTGTGAGGGTGGTTTTCCCTGCGCCGCTGCGCCCGACCAGCATGATCTTTTTCATGGTGCTTCCCTAGGCCTTGGTGATCTTGCAGACGGTAAAGCCCAACTCACGCGCGGTATAGTCCAGTATGCGCTCGAACGCGATGTTCACATCAGAGATCGTACCCGTGATGATGAGTGTACCGCTGAACCGATCGATGAACCCGATCTCGATCGCCGCCGCCTTGATGGCGAGATCGGCGGTGATGATCGCCGTTTCACTGGGTGTCTGCGTCAGAACGCCGATGGCAGAATGGTTGTAGTCCTGTCTGGGATCGAGTCCCAGCTTGCGGTATATGATCTCGTCCGGACTTGCGATGATGTGCGCCATCGTGATCTGTTTGCCCGGAACGGACTCCTGCACGATACGCATGAGGTCGCTCTGACTGCCATTCCAATTTTTGATTTCCATATCCACGATCGCCCTTCCATTTCCGGTCTGCTGTATCCATCCACGATACTGATTTGATTGTACCACGAACCCCACTGACATTCAGGTAAGGAGCAAACCTGTTTTTTGTATTTTCCAGACCTCCCCCTTGGGGAAGCAGGATTGTATCGTACCTCTTTTTAGGCTGTGCTGTTATTGTACCCCTGCGCGGTTTTCTTATATAATAAGGTAAGCAAGGGATTTTTTGGCGCACGCAGAGATCCCGTCAAACAAGCTGTCTGTTCGGGGCGCGCGTTCCGGATATGAGGGGGATCCGTGTCTCCCCTGCCATCCGGTATCCTTCGCGCCCATACAAACTATGAAAGGGGAGTATCTATGACGCTGCTCGAACAAATCAAGGAAGCCGGTATCGTCGGCTGCGGCGGAGCCGGTTTTCCCACCCATGTCAAACTCAACTGTACGGTCGAGTACCTGATCGTCAATGCCGCCGAGTGTGAGCCGCTCCTGCGCACCGATCGCTGGCTCATGCTCTACAAGGCGCGTGAGATCGTCGCCGCCGTCACCATGATCCGTGAAATGGTGCAGGCGCAGACCTGTGTGATCGCCTTGAAGGAGACCTACACGGAGGAGATCGCCGCACTGGAGGACGCCATCCGGCAGGCAAACGCACCGGTCGCCCTGCACAAGATGCGCAATTTCTATCCGGCTGGTGACGAACAGATCATGGTCTGTGAGGTCACGGGGCGCACCGTGCCGCCGACCGGTATCCCGCTCGACGTGGGCGCGGTCGTATCCAACCTCGCAACGGTGTATTCCATCTACGAGGCGTCTCTGGGCAAGCCGTTCACCGGCAAGTATCTGACCGTGACCGGTGCGGTCGCGTCGCCCTGCATCGTCCATGCACCGCTGGGCACGTCCTTCGCGGAATGTCTGGCGGCGGCAGGCGGCAGTCTGCTTTCCTCGTACCATGTGATCGTGGGCGGCCCCATGATGGGCAAGTGCTTCTCGATGGCGGAAGCGGACAAGCTGACCGTGACCAAGACGACATCGGGCTTTATTCTGGTATCCGATGACACGCCGCTCGTGCAAAAGCGTGCGATCCCGATCTCGGTCTCGCTCAAGCGCGCAAAGACGTCATGTATCCAGTGCTCCTACTGCACGGAGATGTGCCCGCGCTATCTGACCGGACACCCGCTCAAGCCCCATCTCATCATGCGCAAGCTGGCGTATGCCGCATCGCCCGAGGAGATCTTGGACGATCCCCATGTGCAGCAGTCCATGATCTGCAGCGAATGTGGTCTTTGCGAGACCTACGCCTGCCCGATGGGCTTGCAGCCGCGGCAGGTCAACATCTACCTCAAGAACCTGCTCCGGCAAAAGGGCTTCCGATACCCCAAGCCGGAGGGAACGTTCACCCAGCTGGAAACGCGTGCATACCGCAGAGCACCCAGCAAGCGCATGGCGGTGCGGCTCGGGGTCGATGGGTACTATGATTACAAGATCCATACCTGCATCGAGGCACAGCCGCAGCAGGTACGCATTTCCCTGCGTCAGCACATCGGTGCGCCGTCAAAGCCGGTGGTACAGTGCGGGGATCGGGTGGCTTGCGGCCAGCTGATCGGCGCGATCCCGGAAAACGCGCTCGGTGCAAATATCCATGCAAGCATTGCAGGCACGGTCACGGCGGTTTCCGAGGCGGAGATCGTGATCTGTGCGGACACGCAGTCCGAAGGAGGGGTTTTATGATTACCATTGGTTTTTTGGAGCTGAACAGCATTGCCAAGGGCATTCTGGCGGCAGACACCATGATCAAGGCGGCAGAGGTTCGGCTGATCGCGGCGAAGCCCAGCTGCCCCGGCAAGTATCAGGTGTTGATTTCGGGTGAGGTCTCCGCCGTGGAGTCCTCCCTGCGTGCCGGTGAGGAAGCGGCGAAGGCAAACGTCGTGGACAGCCTGCTCATCCCCCGTGTCAGTCCGCAGGTCATCGAGGCGATCAACATGGCGTCCATGCCGCAGAAGCTGAACGCGCTCGGTATCCTTGAATTCTTCTCGGTCACGGGGGCGATCATTGCGGCAGATGCAGCGGCAAAGGCGGCGAATATCTCTCTGATCGAAATCCGGCTGGGTACGGGCATCGGCGGCAAGTCGTTCGTGACGTTTACAGGTGATGTCGGTGCGGTAGAGGAAGGCGTGCGTGCCGGAGCGAAGTCGGTCGAGCAGAGCGGCACGCTGATCGATCAGGTTGTGATCGCGCATCCGGATCGGGAGCTTTACCGCAGCTTATTGTAAAAGGAGGGGATGTTCGGATGGAAGATCCCAAGGTACGGCAGATCGCGGATGTCGTGGTACGCGCCATGCGCCGCGAGCGGATGGGGCTTGCCCTTGCCCGCCGGTTGATCGAGCAGGGCGAGGAAATGGCAGAGAGTATGCAGGTCCCGATGGTGCTTACCGTGGTCGATGACGGGGGCAATGTGGTTGCCCTGCATCGCATGGATGATTCCCTGCTTGCCAGCATTGCGATCTCACACGCCAAGGCGTATACGGCGGCGGCACTGCGGCTTTCGACCGCGGAGGCGGCGCAGGCGGTCTTACCGGGTCAGCCGCTCTATGGGTTACAGGAGACGCACCCTGGAAAATTCTGTTTGTTTGGCGGTGGAGAGCCCATCATGGTAGATGGGCGCTGCATCGGTGGGCTTGGCGTGTCGGGCGGCACGGTGGAGCAGGATATGGCGGTGGCTGCGTATGCTGCTGCTTTTGCAAAGCAGCTGTAAAGGCTTTTGTTTCCACCGACTGCGGAGGGTTTGGGAATCCGTTGGATTTTCATTTCTGATACATGATTTGCTTCGAGAAGCAGGGAAACGTGTCGTGCCGACGACAGCGGCCAAAGGATAGGAAACCTTGCGGTTCTTGCCCTTATGAATCCCACACTCCCTCTCCATCGGATCGACCTTAGTGCCGCCGAAAGGGTGTGAAAGTATGACCTCCGCCACAGGCGGGATTTCCGAGGTCGGATTCTTTCTGCGGCAATACCCCAAGGGCGCGAATGTATGAACTCCGCCACAGGCGGGGCTGTGCAGCCCTTTTTGAAGGGCAGTGAAAAGAAAAGATCCCCCACGAAAATTCGGTGCTTCACCGATCCTCGTGGGGGATCCTGATCTCAGGGGATGCGATATGCTTTATTCTTTGTTCTCCTTGTTGTCCTTATTGGAGGTATAGAAGCAGTTGGGACATTCTTCCACGTCCTTTTCTGCATCTTTTTTCTGATACATACAGTTCGGGCAGTCCTCTACGTCTTTTTCGACCTCTTTTTTCTGGTACATGCAGCTGGGGCAGGTATCCGGTGTTTCTGCCGGCTTATTTCCGCCGTAAAAGCTGCCGCTATATTTTTTCTCGCTCATTTTTTTACGTCCTCCTTAAAAAAAGTAGTGTACGATCCCTTGATTTATGATATCATTATAACAAATATAAACCCATATAGAAACAAAGGAGGTATATATTTTGAATCGACTTACTGGAAAGAAAGCACCGGATTTTCACATTCAGGCGGTATCCGGTGACGGAGAGCAGTTTTTGGAGCTGTCTCTGGACAGCTACCGCGGGCACTGGCTCGTGCTGTTCTTCTATCCGCTGGACTTCACCTTTGTCTGTCCGACCGAGATCACCGCGTTCAGTCAGGCGATCGAGGCATTCGAGCAGGCAGACGCCAAGATCCTTGGTGTCAGCACGGACAGTGTGTACTGTCATCAGGCATGGATCCGCAGCGGCTTGGGCGCGATCACCTATCCGCTGGGTGCGGACAAGACCATGTCCATGGCTGCCGACTATGGCGTGCTGCTCGAGGATGAGGGCGTTGCCCTGCGCGGCCTGTTCCTGATCGATCCGGAGCAGACCATTCGCTACAGCGTGATCCATGACAACAATGTCGGGCGCAATACGGACGAGGTGCTGCGGGTATTGAAGGCGTTGCAGACCGGTTCTCTGTGCGGTGCCAACTGGACGATCGGCAGTGCGCCGCTCTCGCCCGAACCGTCCGCGCCGTCTGTGGCGACCGACGCTCCCCTGTCCACGGAAGATCCCGTAAAGATCTACACCCAGCCGGGGTGTTCCTACTGCACCAAGACCAAGGAATTCCTCGGCGCGCATCACATCCCGTATGTAGAGATCGACCTGTCCACCGACAAGGAGGGACAGGCATTCATGGACAGCCGCGGCTACACCGCCCTGCCCGTGACCGTCATTGGAACGGATGAGATCTCAGGCTTCCGCCTTGACAAGATCGAAACCCTGCTCCGACAGGATTCGGGCGTATCTGCAAACCAAGAAATCTAAGAACAACGACCCAGACTCCCAGCACTTTGGGAATCTGGGTCGTATTTTGTGTTACGCCATGAAGAATCCCGTGCCAAACAGGATATTGATGACGAAGGTCAGGATGAAAATGGTGAATGCCGGTGGATCGACATGGGTATCACAGTTGGTATTGAAGGTCGTGCCGAGCAGATCGCCCAGCAGGGACGCGATGATACCGAAGATCGGGCCCATGATGGGGTTTCCGGCGGTGACGGCTGCCAGCGCGGAGATCAGCGCGATGTGGTGGGTGCCGGGCATTGCAAAGCCAGCCTGTGCAAAGATGAGGGAAGCGGCTGCGATGCCGAAGCAGAGCACAGGAAAGCTGCCGATGGCAAAATCCGGTGCGCCCATATCCACGAGGGCCTGATAGATGAATCCGGTCGCGGTACCGATGCCAAGGCCGAGCAGCGTATTGCATGCCATGCCCTTTCCGGCGGTAAAGTATACGCGTTTCTGTCCTTCCGGTGCCTTGCCAATCAGGCCGGAAGAACCGAACAGGAAGCGTACCAGAATGCCCGAGATCACGACAGTGATGCCGGGGAGGTCTGTATTGAGATGGAGAACCGAGCCAACGAGGTAGTGGATCAGGAAGCCCAGAACGCCGAACACACCGCCGACCACAAGGGTCATGGGGTCTGTCAGACCGTTGAGACAGGACAGGATATCGGTTCCGTCTCCGAGCTTCTTTGTTTTTGCTGCGTATGCAGCCGCTGCCACGCCGCCTGCAAAGGCGATATGCGGGCCAAGATAGGAGCCAAAGGCGACCATACCGACCGTGAGGTCTGCGCCGCCTGCCATTGCGATAGAGGATCCAACGATTGCGATCACGCCTGTGAGGATGAACGCTGGGAGCGCACCCATATACGCACCGATGACGCCGCCTCCAAACGCTGCGACCAAAGCAAAGATGTTCATACTGATATTTCTCCCTTCTCTATTTGATTGTGATGCGGCATTTTTCAGGGAACGGCAAACCGATCTCCCTCCCCTGAAAATGCGTCTCTTGTTACGCTCCTTTCTGTTCCAGACTTCATTGTATCAATTTTACCATTTCCACCCATTTTTTCCCTATCCAATTCACGCGAAAAAACGGTAATTTCCAAGCCTCTTGTTTTCGGCTGTTTTGTGAACTTGTACAAAAATATCCTGCCGTCAAGGTCTGAAAAACACCATATTTGACAATTCCTAGTGTTTTTGCGCGCTGCTCTGCGCCTGCTGCCATGCGCAGCCGTTCCCCTCTCCCCCGCCCTTTTTTCTCAGGAAATGGCTTTTTTCGACCACAAAAGCGAGGTTTTCACCTCGCCTTTGTTCGATCGGTATTTGCTTTATGTATCCCTTGTGACCTGTCTGCTGTGGTAAGCCGTATGCAGCAGCTGCTCCGCCCGCTCGCTCAGTGGATGGGTCAGGAACGCGTCATAGAGCGCGCCGATCTCCGGATTGTCGAGTGCCGTGCGCATGGGCCGCGCTCTGTCCGCCTCATAAAGCGTGTGGATGCGTGCCTGCCGCAGGGCATTGGGTACGGGGATCACAGGGCCGCGCGGCTGTCCGGCGCCGCTGATACAGCCGCCGGGACAGGTCATGACCTCCACGAAATGATAGGTGTCGATCTGACCGCTTTCTATAAGGGCTTCCGCCGCCTTGGTGCCGTAAACGACCGCGACCCGAACCTCCTTGCCGCCCACCGAGACCGTGGCTTCCTTGACCTCCTCCATGCCGCGCACGGGCGTGTATGCAAGCAGCAGCTCAGTCGGTTCCTGTCCGGTGACCGAGGCATAGACCATGCGCAGGGCAGCCTCCATCACGCCGCCCGTGTTGCCGAAGATCAGTCCGGCGCCGCTGCTCTTGCCCATGATGGAATCAAAATCCGCCGGTGCAAGCCGTGTCAGGTCGAGCTGTTCTGCGTGCATCCAGTCGGCAAGCTCCTGCGTGGTCAGCACATAGTCATTGTCGCGCAGACCTGCAATGCCGTGGAACGCGCCGGCGTCGCACAGTTCCTCGCGCGTGATCTCGAACTTCTTCGCCGTGCAGGGTGCGACCGCGACCGTCACGATACGCTCGGGATCGAGCCCCATTTTCTGTGCAAAATAGGTCTTGACGAGTGCGCCCTGCATACTGATGGGGCTTTTTGCGCTGGAAAGATTGGGGATACGCGCCGGATGGAAGGTCTCGACATACTTGACCCACGCCGGACAGCAGCTGGTAAACTGCGGAAGCGTCCCCTTGCCGGACAGCAGCCGCCTTAAAAACTCCGTCCCCTCCTCCATGATGGTGAGGTCGGCGGCAAAGGCAACATCGAGCACATAATCTGCGCCCAGTGCCTTGAGGGCAGCGACCATTTCGCCCTCCACGAACGCTCCCTTTTTCTCTCCAAAGCAGTCGCCCAGTCCCAAGCGCACGGAGGGCGCGGTGGAAATGACAACGATCTTCTCCGGATCACGCACGGCATCACGCACGCGCACCCAGTCCGGTCTTGCATAGATGGCGTGCTCCGGACAGACGGTCGTGCACTGTCCGCAGTGGACGCAGGCAAAGTCCGATACGCCTGTAAGGGCACATTTCGCGGCTGGGCCGATCTCCTCCCGACAGACTGCCAGACAATGGCCGCAGCTGACACAGCGCGTGAAATCCTTAACGATCGCAGGATTGTCTGGGCATACCGGTACGCAGTTCATCTCAGCCATCCAGACCCAGCCCCTTTCGCTTGTCCGAAATGATGTCTGTGATCTTGCGTGCCGCCTCGTCGATCTCGGTCTCGATGATGAGTTTACCGCCCGTCAGATCCGCCAGCTGCGTACCCAATACATCGAGCACCACCGGACTGCCCGTCACGAAGGGCGGCAGACCCAGATGGACGTGGAAACCAAGGGCGAGTGCGAACGCACCGTCTGCCAGTGCCTGCTCCTCCAGCCATTGCGGCGCGGAGACCACGACGGGCAGCTGCGGCAGATCCACGCCCAGTGCTGCTGCGAGGGCTCCGGCGACGCTCTCGATGCGCCCGATGGCAAGGCAGGGGCCGAAGTTGAGCACGGGTGGGATGCCCAGCGTGCGGCACACCTCGGAAAGCCCCGCGCCAGCCATGGAAGCCGCCTCGCGTGCCATCAGACCGCAGTTTTCCAGTCCGCCGCAAGTACAGCCAGCGGACAATACCAAAATATCGTTTGCGATGAGTTTCTTTGCCAGCTCCACGGTGAAGACATCGTGCCCCTTGGCGCGCAGGTTGGAGCAGCCCACGACTGCCGCAACGCCCTTGATCTTGCCCTGTGCAATGAGATCGATGAGGGGCGCAAAGGAGCCGCCGAGCGCGTCCTTGAGCGTCACCTCGGTCACGCCCGTGATCGCTTCATGACAGCCATGCTGCCGCATGGGATTTTGGCGTGTGCCGTTCCGGCGGCGTTTGGTGAAAGATGCCAACGCCGCGGCAACGATGCCTGCGCTGATCTCCTCGCGCTGCGCAGGCTGATAGGGCAGCAGCTTTGCGCCCTTTTTCTTTGCCACGTCATCCAGACAGAGCATGGGGATATCCAGCTTGTCGCAGATGGGCTCGATGCCCGGAATGGAGCAGTTGAACTCGGACACGACAAGGTCGATGCAGCCGGTCAGCAGCACCGCCTCACTGGTATAGTTGTTTCCGGCATGGCCGCAGAATACGTTTTCAAAGCACTTGCTGCGCACCTGAAAATCCTGCCCGACGCAGGTGCAGCCTACGATGCGCATGCCCTTCGCGCCTGCCTGCTGTGCCATCTGACGAATGGCAGGGTGTTCCATGAGCTCGGTCAGACTGCCAAACATGCTCTGCTGGTGTCCGGTGACCATGATATTGATGCAGTCGGGGTCGATGACCTGCATGCCCACGGGATCGAAGCCCAGCTTGGGCTCGCCCATGAGGATATCATTGAGCTGGTTGACGAGCACCAGCCCATAGAGACCGGTCGAGATGCCCAGCCGCAGGCACTGCATGAGCATGTCCACCGGATCGGAGTTGAGGTTCGTAGAGGTCTTGACGACCGCATTGAAGATCTCGTCCTTTGCGCCGCCGGGCAGCAGGCCGATCTGTTTCCACAGCTCCGCACGCATCCCATAGGCGAGTTTTTCGGTCAGCACCATTTTCTGTTCGAGCGGGCGGCGCAGATCCTCCAAAATGGCACGCGCCAGCGCGAGTGCCTTTTGCGCCTCGGTCTCCCCTGCGATGCCCAGCGTATCGCACAGGCGATGCAGGGTCGCAATGCCCTTGAGCGGCCGTCCGGCAAGGGCAGCGGCTTCCAGCTCCTTTGCGGCGTCCTCTACGACATGGATATAGCAGCCAGAACCTGCTGCCACGGAACGCAGGAAGTTTCTGGCGACGATGGTATCCGCATCTGCACCGCAGACCCCCTTGGGGCGTGCTTTCGAGATGCGGCAGGGACCGTTCGAGCACAGCTTACAGCATACCCCATCCAGACCGAAGCCGCATTTGACCTCCTGCTGGATCATCCGGCGGTGTGAGTGGTCGTCTGGCACGGACGCCAGAAACGCCTCCAATGGTTTGTCCGCACTTTGGCACATTTGGCACTTTGTGTTCTCCATATGCCCTCCTCCTTTTCACGGGTTCCGATCGCTCGGATATAGGAACATTATAACACAGACTGCATGGGGCTCAGGTGCACGATACAGACATAAAACATGGAATATCGACACCTCGCCCGCGCGCCGCAGAGCGCCTCTCTGCCACGCTGCCTCCATCCTCCCCTCTAAACCCTCGTGCAAACGGTCGTATATTCCCTACCATTTTAGTCTGCTTTCTGTTACTTCTCCATATTGTATTAGATCCCCCTCTATGCTATACTAAGAAAAAACTGATATTTTGTCTTTATTGACTATTTCGTGATATCACAGGGGGATTTTTTTATGTATATTGCAACCGACCACCTGACGGGTGGTCTGACTGAATATATGTTTGAGTATCTGTTTCAGGAACGGCTCAAGCGGATCGAGGGGTCTTGCGGCCTCATCTGTATGAATGTCAAGCGCTTCAGCGCGATCAATATGCTCTATGGCTCGGAAACGGGGGATTCCGTGCTCAAGGAGATCTACCACATCCTAAAAGGAAAATTGCAGCCTGACGAGCTCATTTCCCGTGTTTACAGCGACTGCTTCTTCGTGCTGGTCGGCGCACAGGATAAGGACGCGCTCGAGGCGCGGATCTGTGAACTGGATGACGCGGTCTATTACCATACAGGCTTCGATATCTTCGATCACATCTTTTTCTCCATCGGGGCATATCTCATCCCGGACACCGGCACGAGCTACCGGCAGGCTGCGGACTTTGCCAATTACAGCCGTGCGGCATGTCCGGACCTTTCCGATGAAAACACCTGCTATGAGATCTACGGGTATACGATCCAAGATACCCGCGTCTGCTCTGCCAAAATGCTCAAAAGAGGACATGCCGCCCTTGAGAACGGACATTTCGAGATCTATTTGCAGCCGAAATATGAACTCGTGCAGGAAACCATCGCAGGGGCAGAAGCGCTCATCCGCTGGAACGATCCGGAGGAGGGGCTGATCCCACTCCCCCAGTTCATGCCGGCGTTCGAGGAGTCCGGCTTCATCCGTCAGATCGATTACTTTGTGTTCGAGGCTGTCCTTCAGCTTTTAGAGCGCAGGCTGGAGAACGGGCAGCCGGTCGTTCCGATCTCGCTCAATCTCTCCAAGGCGCATTTCACCAACCAGATGTTTTTTGAAGACAGGCTCCTGCCCATTTTTCAAAAATATCATGTTCCGGCGGAGCTGATCGAATTCGAGCTTTCGGAAAGCCTCATCATGAGCGATGAAAAACCCATCCGCAAGCTGCTGGAGCTGTCGCAGGCGCAGGGGTTTTCCTGCTCTCTGGATGATTTCGGCAGCGGCTATTCCTGCCTGAACACCCTCAAAACCCTTCCGATCACTACCCTCAAGCTCGATCAAAAGATGTTTACCGAGGAAGACAAGGAGCGCGGCAAGATCATCATTGCCGGCACGCTGGCTGTTGCCAGGCAGCTCGGCATACAGGTGGTATCCGAAGGCGTGGAAACGCGCGAATATGTCGATTTTCTGAAGGCACACGATGGCGGACTGGTGCAGGGCTATTACTTCTCCCGTCCCGTTCCGGTTCAGGCATTCGAAGCCTTGCTGGACAAGTAGCCGAAAAAATCCTGTATCCAAAATAAAAAGATGCCAGAACGTCCGGAGCATCCGGTACATTCTGGCATCTTTTCCGTTTCAGGCAACCCCGCCTGCGACTTTGTTACATGGACATGAACGCATAACGCGCCATAAAGATCAGGGCAACGATGAGGGCAAGCGGCTTGATCTCCTTGGCCTTGCCGGTCAGTGCCTTGAGCACACAGTAGAAGATGAGACCCATTGCCACACCGTTTGCGATGGAATAGGTGAACGGCATGAATACGATGGTGGCAAATGCAGGGATCGCCTCGGTCATGTCGGAGAAGTTCACTTCCTTGATGTTGGAGAGCATCAGGATGCCCACATAGACCAGCACGGAAGCGGTCGCTGCTGCCGGAATGACGCTGACGAACGGCGCGAACAGAACGGAGGCAAGGAACAGGCAAGCCGTGGTCAGGCTGGTCATGCCGGTGCGGCCGCCTGCGGCGATACCGGAGGAGGACTCGACCATCGTGGTGACGGTCGAGGTGCCCACGAGTGCGCCTGCCGCGGTGGAAATGGCGTCTGCCATGAGCGCTTCCTTCATGCGGACAGCGTTGCCGTCCGCATCGACCATGCCTGCCTGCTTTGCCGCACCCAGCAGCGTGCCGATGGAGTCGAACATATTGACGAGAGAAAAGCTGATGATGAGCATGACGATGGTGAGAACGGTTTCCGTAACGCCCAGCGCGGAGGTGTCGAACATGCCCTTAAAATCCAGCGCAAAGAGAGAGACCTCGCGAAAGTCACGGAGCTGCTGTCCCAGATTGAGCTGGAAGCTGGCAAGCTGGGTCACGCCGAGCGGGATGCCGACGATCGTGGTCGTAACGATCGCGATGAGCACCGCGCCCTTGACCTTTTTGGAGACAAGGATACCGATGAGGGCAAGTCCCAGAAGGCTCAAAACAGCCGTTGCAACGGTAGACACACCCGCGCCCGACTCTCTCCACGAGGCAAAATCCACAAGGCCAACGAGGGTCGCATCGTTGTTGACGACCACGCCGCCGTTTTTGAGTCCGAGGATGGTGATAAAGAGACCGATACCGGGTGTGATCGCCGCCTTGATGGCGTTCGGGATCGCACGGACGATCGCCTCACGGATGCCGACGGCAGAAATGAAGATGAATCCCACACCAGAGAGGAAAACGATGACAAGTGCCTGCTGGTAGGTATAGCCCAAGCCCAGACAGACGGTATATGCAAAAAAGGCATTGAGTCCCATGCCGGGAGCCTGTGCATAGGGCGCCCTTGCATAGAGCGCACACAGGATGGTTCCC
Organism: Butyricicoccus sp.; assembly: GCA_029257685.1. Taxonomy (GTDB): domain Bacteria; phylum Bacillota; class Clostridia; order Oscillospirales; family Butyricicoccaceae; genus Butyricicoccus. Next base: position 336 of record JARIAV010000119.1, on the reverse strand, counting down.
AGAAATGCACCGAGGCAGGTTGCGATAAAGACGCCGTTTGCGATCTTGGATGCCGCGATCTCACCAAAGTGCGCATAGGATTCCGTCGCATAGGGCGCGGACAGGATCTGAGGGTTCAAAATCAGGATATACGCCATCGTGATAAAGGTCGTAAGTCCTGCCAGCATTTCGGTTCGCATGCTGGAATTGCGCTCGGATATGCCGAAAAAGCGATCCAAGCTGTGCGTGAGTTTGTTCATTCTTCTTTCCTCCTATGAATGGTTTTGGTGCTTACCCACCATAAATCGAATGACAGATCCACGGAAATCTGTCATCTTGCACAATTTGATTATACTG
>JARIAV010000096.1 GCA_029257685.1 Butyricicoccus sp. | reverse complement strand
ATCACATCATGGTAATAGGTCTGTGCTGCATTGGGATCGGTTTCCAGCATGGCAAGGACTTTTTTTGCCGACTCATGTACTTCCTTATGGAGCGGTTCCAGTTCGCTGCGCAGCGCCAGAAGTTCCGTATCCTCGCTGCCTGCCTCCCCGTAGAGCCACTGTCCCAATGTACAGGAGGTCGGATCCGTGCTACCGGTAAAGGTCTCTCCCTCATACAGTGCACTGCTGAGCATGCTCGACCACTTATAGTGCGCGACCTCTGCATCCTGTGCATGCTCCAGGATCAAATCCGCAGCCGTTCGCTCCTTCTCTGCATTGCGGATACCGGCGATCCCGATATTGACGACAGCGCAGAACGCGAGCGATGAACACACCGCCGCCGCAGCGCGCAGCCACACGGCATGCTTGATACTTTTCTTCATTAAAAATCCCCCTTTTGTATTGTTCTACCCATTCATCGTTCTTCGAGTAAAACATATCACTTTTGTATCTTTTTGTCTAGTATACCATTTTTATGGGATACCGTCCAGTAATTTTGTAAATTTGTTTGATATCCTGTCAATTTTCTGTATCATGAACAGATATCATGGTTTTGTATCGATGATCCAGAGGATTGATTTCAAGATATAGACCCTGAATCCGCCAGAAAAACAAAAGACCATCACACGGCAGCCTGTGCCATGTGATAGTCTTTTTACAATATTCTTTTAGAATGCGATCTTCTTTGCCAGATAGTGCGTCAGATCATCGATCTTCACGCGCTCCTGCTCCATCGTATCGCGGTCACGCACGGTCACGCAGCCATCCTGTTTCGTCTCAAAATCGACTGTGATGCAGAACGGAGTACCGATCTCATCCTCACGACGGTAACGCTTGCCGATCGATCCGGCATCGTCAAAGTCCACATTGAACTTCTTGGACAGCTTTTCCCAGACAGGCATGGCCTGCTCGGTCAGCTTCTTGGACAGCGGCAGGACAGCAGCCTTGAACGGTGCAAGTGCCGGATGCAGACGCAGTACGGTGCGCACATCATCCTTACCGTTCTTATCCTGACCAACGACTTCCTCGTCGTATGCTTCGCACAGGAAAGCCAGTGCAACGCGATCTGCGCCCAGCGACGGCTCGATGACATAGGGGATATACTTGGCGTTGTCGTCCTGATCGAAATATTCCATCGAAACACCAGAGGTGTTCTGGTGCTGCTTGAGGTCAAAATCGGTGCGGTCTGCAATGCCCCACAGCTCGCCCCAGCCAAACGGGAACATGAACTCGATATCTGTGGTCGCATTGGAATAGTGAGACAGTTCTTCCGGATCATGGTCACGCAGACGCAGGTTCTCGTCCTTCATGCCGAGGGACAGGAGCCAGTTGTGGCAATAATCCTTCCAGTATTTGAACCATTCCAGATCCGTGCCCGGCTTGCAGAAGAACTCCAGCTCCATCTGCTCGAACTCACGGGTACGGAAAGTAAAGTTACCCGGTGTGATCTCGTTGCGGAAGGACTTACCGACCTGTGCAACACCGAAGGGCAGCTTTTTACGGGTGGTGCGCTGGATATTCTGGAAGTTTACAAAGATACCCTGTGCCGTCTCCGGACGCAGGAAGATCTCGTTCTTTGCATTTTCAGTGACACCCTGGAAAGTCTTGAACATCAGGTTAAACTGACGGATATCGGTGAAGTTGTGACCGCCGCAGTTGGGGCAGGCGATCTGATGCTCCGCGATATAATCCTGCATCTGCTGGTTGGACCAGCCAGCCGGATTTTCGCCGGTTGTATCTTCGATCAGCTGATCGGCACGATGGCGTGTTTTGCAATCCTTACAGTCCATGAGCGGATCTGAGAAGCCACCTACATGACCGGATGCCACCCAAGTGGTTGGATTCATCAAGATCGCGGAGTCCAGACCTACGTTGTAGGGGGATTCCTGCACAAACTTCTTGCGCCATGCCGCTTTGACATTGTTTTTGAACTCAACACCAAGCGGGCCATAGTCCCATGTGTTTGCCAGACCGCCGTAGATCTCCGATCCGGCATAAACAAAACCGCGTCCTTTGCACAGGGCGACGATTTTTTCCATGGTTTTTTCGCTGTTCTTCATTTTTATTTTCTCCTTTCGGCGTATATGGCTTATACGCACATAAAAATCGTACACCCTTAGTTTATCAGTTTAT
>JARIAV010000095.1 GCA_029257685.1 Butyricicoccus sp. | reverse complement strand
CTTAAAAAGATATTACCTTTCTTTCGCTCGTCTCGCCGCTTTTTCGGGGTCGCTTTTTCGGTTTTGGAATCAGCGCCTGCCATGCCTTGTCATCCCCCCAGTCCTATGGCGCAGCTTCAAATACTATGCAAGCAGCGTAAGCTGCTGTTGGATCGCAACCAGCATCTGGCTGCCCATCTTATAGAGGAAATCCCCCATCGGATAGAACATCAGAAGCAAGAGCATCAGTCCAACGAGTACCTTCAGCTCAACATTAACAGAAAACACATTGATCTGCGGAATGGTCTTCATGAGGATACCCATTCCCATTTCTCCCACAAATTCTGCGGCAAAGATCGGAAACGCCAGCTTGACGCCCAAAATCGTGCAATTCGTGAACAAGGTCAAAATGCTCTGCGCCAGCTCCGTACCAAAGTGTGCCGTTCCAAACGGAACGATCTCTCCCGAGGTCATCAGGATGCGGATCAAGGTCATATGTCCATTTGCCGCAAAAAACAGCAGGATAAACAGGATATTCAACAGGGATGCCACCGAAGAAAGCGATACATTGGAGGAAGGATCATATACCTTCGACATATTGAGTCCCATCTGCATATCGATCACTTCGCCAGTCATTACGATTACATAAAAAAACAGGCTTGTCACAAAGCCCACTACATAGCCGATCCCGAATTCCAACAGCAGCCGCAGTGCATATTCAATGATGGTCCCCGGCACAGGAGCTGTTGATGGGGCCAGCGGTGTCACTGCAATGGTCAGAACAAAAATCAGCCCTGCCTTGACGTAAGCCGGCACGTTATTTCTGCCGATCAACGGATTCAACAGAATGAATCCGCTCATGCGCATCAGGATATAGGTGAGGATCGTCCATTCTGCCCAATCGATCATGCCATAGACTCTCCTTCCTGCTACTTACTCAAGATCAGTGCAAATAGTTCATAGGCATAATCCTGTAGGACCTCCAACATCGTGCCGCCAAATACCAGCAGTATGACTGCGATCAAGATGAGTTTTGGTACGAAAGACAAGGTCTGTTCATGGATCTGTGTTGCTGCCTGCAGGATCGCGATCAATACACCGACACCCATACTGAGGATCAGCATCGGACCTGCCAGCTTGACGGCAACCAAAATACCGGAATGCATCACATCCATAACCTGTGAATTTGTCATCGCGCACCTCCTCCTGTGCCCATATTAGTTGAAACTTCGTGCAAGGGTCGAAAAGATCAGCTGCCAGCCATCGATCGAGATAAACAACAGCAGTTTGAACGGCATTGCGATCGTTGCCGGCGGGAGCATGATCATACCCATCGACATCAGGGTAGAAGATACGATGATATCGATCAGCATAAATGGAATGAACAGGAAAAATCCGATCCGGAACGCTTCCTTCAGTTCACTCGTCATAAACGCCGGAACGATCACACGCAGCGGAAGCTGCGTTGGGTCTTCGGTCATGGTTGTCTTGGAAAGCTCCAAATACATATCGAGTGAACTCTTCTGCGTGTTGGTCAGCATGAACTTTTTCAGTGGGATCTTTGCGCGATTGAGTGCCTCTTCCTGAGTGATCTGTTCTGCAATATACGGTTCATACGCTGTTTTCTGGATCTGTGTGACCACAGGAGACATAATAAACAGCGTCAAAAACAGTGCGATCCCGACCAGTACATTGTTTGGCGGTGTCGCCTGTGTACCCATTGCAGTACGCAGGAAGGACAGCGAGATCACAATGCGTGTAAAGCAGGTCATCATGATCACAATGGACGGAAGCAATGCGATCGCAGTCGTCAGGAACAGGACCTGAAGGGTCTGCACATTATTTCCGTTTACATTGATGAGCGCACTTGACATTGTTGCGTTGCCTTCCTTTCCCCCAGCAGGCGGGGTTAATCATGTTTGTCCTTTTTTACAAGGTTAGACAGTCCTTTTCGCAGGAGTTCGGAAAATTCCGGGATCGTCTCGCCGGCTGCCTGCGGCGTCTTGACACAGGCCATGGCTTCCTCCTCTGTCAGCTCTGCTATGAGCTGGATCCCAGCAGGAGATACTCCCAGGAGCCAGTATCGGCCGCCTGTCTCAGCGACGACCAGCTGCTTATCCTGCGCAAGTGGTAACCGGCTCAGCAGGCGCATCGCAGTCCCCGATGCGCCTGCAAAGCCGCCGCCGCGAACGGCAATGAACCGGCTGCATCGATAGGTCAGATACAGCACGATCACAACTGCAGCCAGTGTCCAAACGAGCTCCATTAGCCCAGAATAGAAGTAACGGTCTTGAGGATACGCTCCGGCTTAAACGGCTTTACGATGAAGTCCTTTGCGCCGGACTTGATCGCTTCGATTACCATTGCCTCCTGACCCATTGCGGAACACATCACGATGGTCGCATTCGGATCCTTTGCGCGGATCGCCTTCAGTGCTTCCAGACCATCCATGTTCGGCATGGTGATATCCATGATCACAAGATCCGGATGGATCTCATCATACTTTGCAACTGCCTGTGCGCCATCTGCGGCTTCATCCAGATCGGTGTAGCCATTCTTGGTCAGAGTATCCTTGACCATCATACGCATGAATGCCGCATCATCTACCAGTAAAATCTTAGCCATTGTTATTAACCATCCTTTTTTCTATTTTCCTTGTCAGCAATGCCGCCGACATCGTTATCATGTTTCCTCTTTATGTAAAGCCTCAGTGCGTAAGTGCACTCAGGTCTGGTTTTTGCAGGATCTCCGTGATACGGATACCGAAATTGTCCTCTACGACGACAACATCACCGCGTGCCACGCACTGTCCATTGACGAACAGCTTTACCTGATCGCCTGCCAGAGTATCCAAAACCACAAGCGAACCCTTGGTGAATCCCAGGATATCCTTGACCAGACGCTTGGTCCGTCCGATCTCAACAGAAACCTCCAAGGGAACCGACATGATGAGATCCAGGTTCTGTGCCTGCTCCTCTGCCAGTGGTTCTCCCGAAGCAAACTGCGGCATAAACGGCTGATCGGGCTGGATCATCTTCCCCTGCATTTGCTGCATCTGCGGCTGCATCTGCTGCATTTGCTGCTGCATCTGCTGCTGCATCGCGATCAAATTGGTCAGCTGCGCCATCAGTGCAGAATCTACTTGTCCGCCACCCATCGGCATCGCTGCCGGTGCCGCTGGTGCTGCCATTGGTGTTGGTGTTACGGTGCCCATTGGTGCTGCCCCCATCATTTGTGCAGCCGCCTGCGGCTGCACTGGTGCCGGTGTCGGTGCCGCTGCTGTACTGCTCATCAATTTTTCGATTTCTTCCTGACTCAGCGTGCCACCAGAAGCAGCTGCCGGTGTCGGCGCTGGTGCAGCCGGTGCCGGCTCTGGCGCCGCCGTACTGCTCATCAGCTTTTCGATCTCCTCCTGACTTAACGTACCACCAGAGGATGCGGGCGGTTCCGGCGCAGCTGGTGTTGGTGCAGCCGGTGTTGGTGCAGCTGGTTCTGGCGCTGTCGCCGCAGCAGAATCATCACTTGGAACTCCGATCGCACCGATCAGTTCCTTTGCCAGCTCACATGGCATCACATTCATGAATTCGCTTTCCATCGCACCCTCGATCGAGAGCTTGAAGCGAACCACAACCATCGTATGCCCGTGTGGGAAATAATCGGTGCGGAAGGATTCGATATCTCGGATCTCAAATGCCGTTGGAGTCGAGATATTGACCATTTTGCCCAAGAACTCCGACAATGCGGTCGCGGAAGCGCCCATCATCTGGTTCATGACCTCACAGATCGCACTCATGCTGAGTTCATCCAGCACAAAATCTTCGTCCGCGGTTTCCTGTCCCATCAAAATATCGACGACTGCACGCACGTCCTGACGGCGCAACAGCATGATATTTCGTCCGGACAAACCGGATACATAGGTGATCTCCACGCCGACCGCAGGATCAACGCGGCCTAACTCAAATTCTTCGGAAGTCAGCACATGCACGGTTGGCGTGGTGATATCAACACGCCGATTCAGCATATTGGATACCGCCGTAGCTGACGAACCAAGGCTAATATTCAATACTTCGCCGATAGCATCCAGTTCCATCGTGCTGAAGTTTTGCGGTTCCATCATTCGTTTCGCTCCTTTATTCGGCTTCAAATTTAGGCATCTTGCCAGACACTATCGATTTTCACTGCCATCTTATTCTTATGGGTTCCCATTTTTCCAAGGAACCAGGGCTCGCCCTCCACATAAAGTGTGACATCAGAATCCTTTGGCTTTGCAAGATTGATCACGTCACCCACATGCAGATAATAGATATCACGCAGACTGAGCTGGATCTGACCGAGCTCTGCCATGATCTCCATATCAGAATCCCGCACGCTGTCCATGATCTCCTGACTGTCTCTCTCATTGCGCGGCAGCATGGCATCGCTGACATTGCTTCGCGCGATGATATTGAAGATGCTGGTCAGCAGCGTTCCGGGCAGGCAGATGCTGAAGCGTCCGCTCACCTCACCCATTTCGATATTGAGTCCGACGATGATGACCGTTTCATCGATTCCAATGACCTGCATCAGCGTGGGATTCTGTTCTACACGCAGCAAAGAAAACCGAGCGTCCAAGTAATTTTGCCAGCCTTCCGACATTGCTTCGATGAGCTTACTAAGGATCGATTCATACAATTGCAGCTCGATGCTCGTATAGTTGTATGCATAAGAAATATTGGGTGCTTTTTCGTTTATCGATCCCAGCATACGATCCATCATGAACAGCATCATCTGTGTGGTTGCATGCAAAATGATCGGCGTATTCTCGGTTTGATCTCCCGGAAGGGTGACATTGATCAGTGTCAGAACATCGTTGTCCGTGATCGCGTTTATAAACTCATAGTAACGCTGTTCCTCGATCGAGTCAACCGACAGCTCACAACCCATACGCATCATACTGTTGAGACGTGCTGTGATCGTTCGGCAATATCCTTCGTAAACACCCTGTAGAATCTTGAGTCGATCCTTGGTAAACTTTTTCGGGCTGTAGAAGTCGTATTTTCTATAATTATCTTCTGGCGCGTCAGATGTTGTTGTCTCCACATCCCCGCCCGCCTGCATGGAGCTGAGCAAGGCGTCGATCTGACTTTGGGATAGTACCTCAGCCATTCAGTTATCTCCTCTTTTATTCCGAAGCGTTATTTTTCTCATCCTTTTGCGCTTCCTGCTTGGAAGCTGCATCTTCTCCCTTTGCCTCTCGGGTATCATAGTACTCCTCTACAGCCGTACCCTTCCCCTCCTGCTTGGCAGAAATGAGCATTTCAACGCGTCGATTCTTACTTCTTCCTTCCGCAGTATCGAATCCCGCGATCGGGCGATACTGTCCATATCCAATGCTGACAAGCTTCGACGGATCGATCACATTCTTATCCTGCAAATACAGCAATACGGCATCTGCGCGGTTGCTTGCCAGATATCGGTCATGATGCAGGTCATATGC
>JARIAV010000079.1 GCA_029257685.1 Butyricicoccus sp. | reverse complement strand
CCTCTGTTATACTGATTAAGACGCCGATGTGATGGAATTGGTAGACGTACCGCACTCAAAATGCGGCGGGGCAACCCGTGCCGGTTCGAGTCCGGCCATCGGCACCAGCTCATCAAAAAGACACCTGTTTGCAGGTGTCTTTTTGTTTGACTTCTTCCCCATCGGTACGCGTATTCCCCTGTTCCATAAAAATTTATCTTTTTGCGGTGATATCCTAAAGTTTTCGAAAAACATTCCGATATTGTGAATAGTATAGATCCATTGAGCGTGCCTGACCTTTTCTCCGGTCAGACGGGCATCTGTACGATCTGGCTTGGATCGTATCATCAAATCACCTGCAAAGGAGTATCTATTATGAATATTTCTGATTTCCCTGCACTTTCAAGCATTTATCATAAGCGCAGATACAGTCCGGAACCGTCTGTATCCGAATCCCAGAGCACAACAAAACCAACAAAGCCTGAAAAGCCCGAAGATCACCCGCCAGTCAACGGGACGATCGAGCGTCCCGAGGGCGTCGGCAAGCCCAACACCAGCACCCTTCCGGATAAGGTCTTCTCCGACCTTCAGGATATCGCAAAGCAGGACGCACAGAAAAAGGATTATATGAGCGATGACCGCTATGCGGCATATCTCAAAAAATACAAGACCCAGAACCACATCTCACCCGATCGCGGACAGCTCATGACAATGTTCAATCCCATGGTCATGAACACCCCAGGTTCCAACGATCAGCCGATGTTCATCAACAAGATCCCTGGCTTCCCGTCCTACTCTGCAAAGTTTACCCCAAGCCCGATCGCAGGCGGCAAAATGTCCATCTACGATGACAAGGGAAATGAGATCCTCTCCTACAACCCACCTCCGAAGGGCGGCTGGAAGGAGATCCCGACCAAGGCAGAATCCGACTTCGATCAGGAAGCAGCCAAGATCTACAAAGAGGCTTTTGAAGCTGCACGCAAGGAGCAGGCGTCTGGAAAGACGAAATCCCCTGTAACGGAATTCAACGCATCTGTATAAATGGTTTCTGATATAGCAATCCCCCCTGATGTGGCATCTACTCAGGGGGGATTTTGTCATTATCCGTTTTTACCAAATCTGTTCATTACTCTTTTCTGACGCAACCTGTCTTTCTTCGGAATTCCTGTATCTGTTTCGCACGGTGAAGCATCTTTCTGAAGAAATAAACCAGGAACAATATAATAATCACAGCGATTAAAACTTTAAAAAAGCGATTTAGTATAACAGAAGGCACTTCTAGCAACGAAGATAATAGACTATAGATCGCCTCTAATCCTGTAACAATTCCAAAACAGGTTAAAAAGCCGGATGTTATCTCTCCATTATACGTACTTTGATAACTGGACAAGAAAGAGAGGATATTCATCATCTGCTCGATATTATTCGTCGTATGCTCGATAATCGTGCCAATCCCCCACTTGTCATAATATGATTTCGTTATCCTCAGTTCTTCCTGATTGACCAAATAATTTTCAGGTTTTTCAACAGCCTGAATTGCTGAATAGTAGTAAGACAACTGATACTGTTCGTATTTGGAAAGAGAGGCCTTCTGTCCCAGTCCTCCAACAAAAGTATCAATATATTGAACGGTGGTATACAGGAAAGCGGCATCGATCAAGCAATATAACTCTTTGCTCTCTTGCTCATTTTGAATCCCGTCTTTGATGTGAACATATTCTCCTTCTTCAAAAACATCTGACGCACCTGTTATGTCACCTGCTACGACGGGCATAACCCATTTTGTTTCTTCAATAGAGCATCCACTTACTTGTACAATTTTATCCAGCATCTTTTTATATGTGTTCAGATATTCGCTCTGTTGGCCGCGGTAATTCACTTTCAACTCTGCCATAGAATTGAATTCACCATATGGAACCAAAAGAACATGACAGCCCAGATGGTTACGATAGCATTGAATATTGTGTTCTGAGTCGATCTCACAATCATACTGAATGATGGATGGTACGCTTACCAAATCTTTACGCTTCCAGCAAGAGGTTCTTTCCGGAAAAATGTTATCCCCAATCATCACGCACCCTAAAAGCCATGCGGTTACCATAAACGAAAAAATACCCCCTTATTGTGATTTTTAAGATATTGCAGGAAAGTTTCGGGAGTATATTTATGCTGCATATTGATAACAGCTTCTAACCACAATGCCCCTAGATAATATGCTTCCGTAAACCCCGGATACTGTGTTGCATATACAAGCGACTGTCTGGCCTGCGCCTCACTTGCTCCAGTTTGCAGCAACTGTTTCCATAACTTTTCTGATCGTTGAACAGCACCCAGTCGATAGGAGGAACGCAAACTAACCATTGCATTATGGCGGATGACATTTATATAAGATGATGGATAGGAGTGCCACTCACAGTAGGTTGCCCATCCTTCAACCAAAGCCATAGCACCATGATCCATACAAGTGTGTTCGTTTCGTACCGCATTGTAGAACTGTCCATGTCCTGGATAAGCTTCATGAAGGATCGTATAAAAATAATCTTGTTCTCTTACTGATTGAGCATTTTCAAAAAGGATCAAACGATCTTTTTCATAGTTTGTTAAATCTCGATCCCACCATTCCCCATAATGCATACCTTCTTCTATCACAAGGTCAAATTCTTCTATAGCACTTTTTCCATATTGAGAGATCAGCTTTTGATTGGAAGTAACCGAAGAAAAAATAGAATGAAATAATTCTTTATGTTTCTTATCGATCAAGGTCTGTTTTGGTAAAATCTCATAATCATCATATTGGGGATCATCAAAAACAGACTTCATTTGAATCCATGCATCTCCAAATAATTGCTTACAGAATTCCCAATATACTGGAGAAATTTCTTGCCCGGAAGCAGAACTCTCCAGAATTTCATGTAGCTGATCTTTGATGCATTTGTCCACAGGAAGAACCTGAATGCGATTATGAAACCACTGTACCAATACTTCAGGCGTTTTCAGCGGCTGAACATTCATTCTGTCCACTCTATTCAGAAATTCTTTTGCGCGGTCTGGCATTTCCTCGATTTGATCGACCAAAATTCCAATAGACAGTATATTCCTGTAGAAAAGAACAACTTCCTCCATAATTTTATATTCCAAATCACACAGGTTCTCCATCCATCGAAATACTTTTTTTTCTATGGTATTATCTATGGCGATTCTATAATACCAGTCCCAGCAATCAAGCAATTTTTTCATAATCCTCATCACTTTCTATTACAACGATCTTTGTAATCATCCTTCACATAAATTATGTCTACGATTATACCAGATAATATTTATCGTCGCAAGGCAGAATCTATATCTGTTTACACGGAGCATCGTACAGACATGCAAATATATGACTATTATTTTATATATCGCCTTAATTTATTAGGGCGTATCTGAAAACAAAGAAATCGTCGAATTCTTCGCAGTGCGTGTACAGATGCAAGGCAAAAGCAAAGGAATCCCTGATGGATTCCGCCGTATTTTTAACGCAGCAGATGCCATGCACGATTTCCCAAAACCCCCAAATACAAAAAGGACAGGCAAAAAGCCTGTCCTTTTTTATGACCGGAAAGCCCGATCTTACTTTGCCATAGAAGCAACTTCTGCTGCGAAATCGTCCTGCTTCTTCTCGATGCCCTCGCCCTTCTCGAAACGAACGCACTTCACGAGCTTGATCTCGCCGCCCAGTTCCTTTGCAACTGCTGCGATATGAGCCTCAACAGAAACCTTGTTCTCCTTAACGAAAGCCTGCTGCATGAGGCAGTTTTCCTCGTAGTACTTGCCGATACGGCCTTCTACCATCTTGTGGATGATCTGCTCCGGCTTCGGCTTTGCAGCGGTCTTGTTCTCCTCCAGAGCCTGTGCCAGCAGGATCTCCTTCTCCTTCTCCAGAGTATCTGCGTCAACCTCGGACTTATCCATGTAAGGCGGGTTCATAGCAGCGGACTGCATGCCGATGTCCTTACCCAGCTCCTTTACAGTTGCATTGTCCTTGAGGTTGTCAGAAACCTGCAGAGCAACCAGTGTACCGATCACGCCGCCCATGTGGTTGTATGCAACGTTTACGGTGGTGTTATCGAAACGCTCGAAACGGCGGATCTGGATGTTCTCACCGATGGTCAGGACCTTCTCCTGCAGAGCGGTCTCAACGGTCAGCTCGCCCATCTTGCAAGACTTCAGCGCCTCAACGTCTGCCGGATCCTCCTTGATGATCACGGTTGCAACATCGTTTACAAAGTTCTGGAAATCCGCATTCTTTGCAACGAAGTCGGTCTCTGCATTGACCTCAACGATTGCAGCCACGCCGCACTCATCGCAAACCTTTGCACAGACAACACCCTCAGCAGCAACGCGGTCTGCCTTCTTTGCAGCCTTAGCCAGACCCTTTTCACGCAGCAGCTCGATTGCCTTCTCGAAATCACCGTCAGCCTCAGTCAGTGCCTTCTTGCACTCCATCATGCCTACGCTGGTCTGCTCGCGCAGCTTCTTTACGTCAGCAGCAGTAAAAGCCATTTTTAGTTCCTCCAAATAAAAGATTTTATAATACGATAGAAAAAAGCAGGGCGCGACTTACCGGCGCGCCGGGGGCGTCGCGCCCTGCGAAACATACACAGTCTGTTATGGGAAAGGGATTACTCCGCTTCCTTCTCCTCAGCTGCAACTTCCAGCTGCTCGCCCTGCTTGCCTTCCAGAACAGCGTTTGCCATGGTCTGGGAGATCAGCTTGATTGCGCGGATCGCATCGTCGTTGCCCGGGATCACATAGTCAACTTCGTCCGGATCACAGTTGGTATCAACGATTGCAACAACCGGAATACCCAGCTTCTTTGCCTCAGCGATCGCGTTCTTGTCCTTGCGCGGATCTACAACGAACATAGCGCCCGGCAGCTTCTTCATTTCCTTTACGCCGCCCAGATACTTCTCGAGCTTTGCGATCTCCAGCTGATGCTTGATAACTTCCTTCTTCGGGAGCAGATCGAAAGTGCCGTCCTCTTCCATCTTCTTGAGCTGGTTGAGGCGGTTGATACGGGTGCGCATGGTCTTGAAGTTGGTCAGCATGCCGCCCAGCCAACGTGCATTTACGAAGTACTGACCGCAGCGCTCTGCCTCTTCCTTGATTGCGTCCTGCGCCTGCTTCTTGGTGCCGACGAACAGGATGGAATCACCGTTTGCAGCAGTGTCACGAACGAAGAAGTAAGCCTCCTCCAGCTTCTTGACGGTCTTCTGCAGGTCGATGATGTAGATACCGTTACGCTCTGTGAAGATGTAAGTTGCCATCTTCGGGTTCCAGCGGCGGGTCTGGTGGCCGAAATGTACGCCAGCCTCCAGCAGCTGCTTCATAGAAATTACTGCCATGATAAATTTCCTCCTTGGTTTTTACCTCCATCTCGTTTCATCTGACAGGCGGCAACCGTTCCCAGAACGGCCACCCGCCGCGTGCATCGCGAGATGTGTGTATTCATACCTTGATATCATAGCACAGCAGGAAGCGACTTGTCAAAGGAATTTTTTCACTTTTCTTATTTTTTTTGAGAAGAAAACCGTTTATACGGCCTTGGCTCCGGACAGGGACGCTGATAGCGCACAAAAATGATATCCTCACCGATCTTTTCCACCGCGTCCCACGGAATGACCGCATCCTCTCCCTTTCCCAGTAGACCCAGAACGCCGCAGGACTCCGGCACGATGAAAGCCGTGATCCTTCCCGTCACAAGATCGAACTGCACATCACTCACATATCCCATCCTCGCACCGTCACAGAGGTTTATGACCTCTCTGCACCGCAGCTCCGTCAGGGTGCAGCACTGACACATCATACATTCGTTAGATTCATTCATTTTTGTCCTCCTCCGGCAGCATCTTGGCAAAAAACGCATCGGTCGAGATCCCCGACGGGCGGTTGTATCTGCCCAGCAGATACAGGCAGTCCGGATCCCTTGTGATGATATTGTGCCGCTCCTCACAGCTCAGGGTGCAGCGGAAGCCCAGATCCTTCATGACCCGCTCGGTCTCCGCACTGTATGCCCCGAACGGGTAAGTATAACACATAGGCGGTGTCAGCCCGCCCTCTGCCAGCATGGTCTGTGCCTTCTGTGTATCCTCACGCAGCAGGGTCTCATACGCCGCCTCATCCTCTCCGCGCTTTTTGAGACAGCCCTTGCGTGCACCCGTATCGTGCATGTGATAGGAGTGATTGCCCATTTCAAACACACCGCTTTGCTCCATCTCAATGAGCCGCTGCAAGGTGAGATATGACCAATAGGCATTTTCCTGTCCGTTTTCGGTAAATAAGACCGTTTGATCCCCAATGGGCGAAATGACGGCGCACATATCACGTTCCTTGAGGAGCGGATAGGCATAGAGATAGTTGTTGTAGAATCCGTCGTCAAAGGTAATGAGGACGGGTTTTTCCGGCAGCACGCCCTGTCCGTCTGCGTAGTCGATGAGCTGTTCGACCGTGACTGTCTGGTATCCATGCTGCTTGAGATAATCGAGATCCCCTGCCAGTGCCGCCGGACTGAGCACATAATCCCCCGCCTGCGCTTCGTCCTTCAGGATGCTGTGGTACATAACGATCGGCAGATCGACCTGCTCCTGTCCCAGCACCGGCGTGACCGCCTCACGCGTATTCCATGCAAACAATCCACCCAGCACCAAAACGGTTGCGAGCATCTGGCACAGGAGCTTTTTCATTCCGGTCTGATCCATTTGCACACCTCCCAGTTCTTCTCTCTCACTCTATGCCGGAAGGCACAAAAAAAGAAGGAGCTGTGCAAAAAAGCTCCTTCTCAGGTCTCCGATTCAATCCTTACGGTACTGCGCTGCACCGTCTCGATAGAGGTTGCCGCCCACGCTATCCATTGCAACAATGGCAGTGAACCCTTCGACCGTCAGCCGCTTGACCGACTCACAGCCCAGATCCTCATAGGCGATGACCTCCAGTGCCTTGACGCTTTCCGCCTTGACCGCGCCTGCACCGCCAATGGCAACCATATAGACCGCCCCATTGCGCTCCATCGCCTCTGCCACCGCCGGCGCGCGCACACCCTTGCCGATCATGCAGGTAAGTCCTGCATCGAGCAGCTTGGGGGAATACGGATCCATACGCCCCGAGGTCGTCGGCCCGACCGAACCGATGACCTGCCCCGGCTTCTCCGGCGTAGGGCCTGCATAGTAGACCGCCGCACCATCGAGTACGAACGGCAGCTCCTGCCCGTCCTCCATCGCCTGTACGATGCGCTTGTGTGCCGCATCACGCGCGGTATACAAGGTACCCGTCAGTGTGACAGTATCTCCTGCACGCAGCTTGGGCGCCATCTCCTTGAGCTGTTCGGTACGCAAATCATAATGTGCCATCTCTGTTCCCCCTGTTACTTTCCGCCGCGCAGTGCGCCCAGAACCTGCGCCAAGGTCGGCCGCTCATGCTGGGTATGCATGGTCTGATCTTCTCTGTGTTCTTTGGCGTCTGTCGCCTGCTCCGCCTGCTCTGAGGCCGGTTCTGCTTCGAGCTGTGCAGTCACCTGCGCGTGCAGCGCTTCCATGATCCCGTCAAATTTGGAAAGTGCATCTACGGTGCGTGCGTGGGCGCGTTCGGTCTCCCGCTCGACTGCCTCCAACGCCTCCCAGTAAGCCCCCTTGCTCTGCGTGATGGTTTGCAGCAGCTGCTCGGTCATGCGCTTCGCTTCCTCGATCAGCGCCTCTGCCTGCTCCTCTGCACGGCGTTCGATCGCATCCGCGCGTCCATGTGCACACAGCTCGATATCTGCCAGTCGGGAACGTGCGTTGTCATATTCTCCGCATTTGGAGGAAAGCGCCTCGTTCTGCGCTTTGAGCGCTGCCAGTTCCTGCTCCAGCGCGGTATACTCGGCGCGCTGATGATCCTGCGCCTGCTTTGCCTGCTCCAGCTCTTTTTTCAGCTGTTCCCGTTCTCTTTTTCCCTGCTCCAGTTCTTCCTGCAAGGCTTCGATCTCTCGATCCTTCTTTTGAAGCACGGCAGCGTCTTCCTCATGGTCTGCCAAAAGGGTCTTGGAGGCGCGATCCGCTTCCTCCCGTTCCCGGCGCAGCTCCGCCGCTTCTTGCCGGATACGTTCCAGTTCTTCTTCTATTTCCTGACGGTGTTTTGTCTCCTGTGCGATAAACTCCAATACGTCCTCAC
>JARIAV010000027.1 GCA_029257685.1 Butyricicoccus sp. | reverse complement strand
CCACTGAATTTTTCTTCCTTGGGGGTATAGCGATTGAGGTTTGGCTTTTCATCAAAGAACCAGACAGAGGTATTTTCGTCTGCTTTGTTGAATTCCTCAAGGGAGGAAACTTCTTTTGCAGCGAGATCGGTGCTGCCGTTCATCGCCTTGATCGCAGAGGGCTTCTTGGAAACATTGACAACAAACTTGGTGGTACGGTTTGCATCATAACCGGTATAAGTACCCTCGGACTTGCCCACTTCCAGCGTCGCAGTGCCATCCTTGACACTGGATGTGATGCGGGTCTTGACCTGTCCGTTATAGCTGATCTCGTCGATCACACCGTAAGCCTTATCCTCAGCGGTCTTGTTCTCGATGGATTTTCCGTCATCTTCATAGAGGGTGTAGTCAGAATCCTTGTCGGGATAGAATTCAAAGATGCGCTTGGTTTTATCCAGCCCCTTGGCATTGGTATCAGTGATGGCTTCGGGGTTGTTATGTTCCTCATACATGGGGATGATCGCGCCGTTTTTGACGAACACGGGCAGCTTCCAGATGGGGGCATCGAAGTTGTTGAGCACCTGTCCGCCGCGGTACTGCTGTCCTGTGAAGAAGTCGATCCAGATCTGATCCTTGTTTGGCAGGTAGATGTTATTGCGCACATCGTTTCCTTCCTTGTCTGCCTTGGTTTCCTGATAGATGGGGGCAACAAGGAAGTCGCTGCCGAACATATACTGATACTGCATGGATTTTTGATAAGCCGCTGGATTATCAGGCTCCTCGAGGAACATGGCGCGGATCATGGGCAAGCCGGTATCGCCGTTACCCGTGTCGATATTTGCAGCGGAAGCCGCCGTGGTGTACAGGTAGGGCATGAGCTGCGCCTTGAGCTTGAGGTACATACGCGAGATACCGGTATAGGGATCGCCGTGGGTGAAGGGGGATTTGACATGGCGTCCCCAGCCGTCCATATCCAGCATTTGTGGAGTAAAGATCTTCCACTGATAGTCACGGGTGGCGATGATGGGCGCGCCACCGAAGATACCGTCCATATCGCTTCCGATATTGGGATTACCGGACAGGCTCTGACCGATATAGGTTGGGATGTGGAAGCGGATATATTCCCAGTTGCCGCCGGACTGGTCGCCTGACCAGATGCTGGCAAAGCGCTGCGTGCCAGCCCAGCCATCGAGCGTCACGATATTGGGGCGCACCTTGGCTTCCTGTGTGACGATATCATAGGCGGTTTTGGTGCCATTGAGACCAAAGGAGTAACCCTCGCCGACCCATGCAACGTCTGTTTTCAGGGTCGTGATGCCACCAGTCTTGACTTCCTGCCGGAAATCACGCAGCTTTTGCCACTGGGTTTCGGGATTGGAGTCGGGGAACAGGTTGGACTGTGTCCAAAGACCGGTGCTGATGCCGGAAGCGTTGGCATACTTGGTGAATTCCTGTAGGTTCTTTGCATTTTCCTCGATCGCCTTGAGGCGTTCAGGGGAACTGCTGCCGTCCTTGTTGACACCGCCTGTCATTTCGTAGCCGTTCTGACCGTAGCCGCAGCCGTAGCCGTCATTGGGCAGGAACCAGCCCAGCGGCATATCATTTGCCTTGTAACGGTCGATGACACTTCTTGCGGAATACTGAATGTCGGTATCCTTGGGTTTGAACTTGTCTTTGGAGACGACGGGGCCGGTGCCGTTGAGTGTTTCCGCAGAAACATTGTCCGCGAGGACATAGCCATTGGCTCTGCCGTATTCATAGGCGGTCTTACCCTGACTGTCTGCCGGATTCCCTTCCTTGATCGTCCATGCGCCGCCGTCCTTCTGCTCATTGGCTGTCCAGCCGTCGCGGTTATAGCAGTTGAGATGCCCAAGGTAGAAGCCGTATTGGGGCAAAAGAACTGGATTGCCAGTCACATGGTAATATCCCTTGAGCAGTTCCTGTGTGCGTGCGGTTTTATTTTCATTTGCAGAGAGGAAGTAGTATGCATCGAAAGTGTTTTCGCTGTGGGAGGTTGTGACGGTGCTGGCATTGGACTTTTCGAAATCATAATTGCCCTCTGAGAAGGTATTGCGCAGGACACCGTAGCCGTTTGTGCTCCAATAGAACGGATTTGGGGAAGCGACACCGCCGTCGACCCAGTTATTGGTGTTGACGATCTGGATCTGCTCGCCCTTATGGGCGAAGCGGCCGTTTTGTGTGCCGCCGCCATAGAAAAATTCATCTGGCGAAGCATTCAGGGTCTGTGCGGTATGATTTTCGCTCAGCGTGAGCGGTGCTTTTTCGGAGAAAATGACCTTGTCACCCTTTTTGACGGTCATTTTTGCAGTGGATTTTTCCAGCTGGATCTCTGTTTTGCCGCTGATGATCTTGATGATACCGTTTGCATCGCTGATCTGCACAGTGGGATGGGAATATTGGTTGGATGCATCCGGATACTGCTGGATCTTTGCCACATGGGAGGCATCGCGCGGCGCGGCATATTCGGAAAACTCCCCCTTGGGATCTACATGAAAGCGGAAGATATCTTCTTCCAAAAAGGTGACTTTTCCCTTGATGCCGTCATTATAGTTGATATATGCGACATTTTTACCTTCTTTGCCAAGCGACACACTTTCAACAGACTTGAGCGCGCCAACCTCAGGCGCGGCAGCGTGCGCGGCATAGGGGACAGACCCATAGCCGCCGAGCAGCAACCCCAGAGAAAGCATACCTGCCGTTGATTTTTTCCAAGTATTCATAAAACCCCTCTTTTCATACGAAAACTGCACAAAGCACGTTGGGCTCATGCAGCTCGATTTGTAAGGATTATACTAAAATATTAGGTAAATTCCTTTACACTTTTCGTGAAAGTGTTTACATTTTTTAGGAAAGACAAGGAGTGAATCGTCAATATCAACAAAAAACAGGAGGTGATTTTTATAGAACAGAAGAAAAGGATTTCAGAAACTTTTGTAAAAAACATCCTTATGGTTGTTGTGCGTCCAGCTGGTGCTTGGTGATAAACTCTGTGAGGGCGTCGAGTGTATATTCGCCGTTTGTATAGTCGAGCAGATGTACCTTGTCCTTGCTTTCGATATAGTAGAGTGCGGGGGTCTGCTCAATGCCGCCGACAGCCGCTTGCAAGGCGTTTTTGATATCTTCCTTGGGGTTGTAGGTTTCCTCGGTCGTTAGATTGACCACCTTCAGATCGATGTGGTGATTCTGGAGATAGGTATCTGCGATCTCATCAAATGCCGCGCAGTAGCTGCATCCATCCTGCACAAACAGCACAAGCATCTGTTCGCCATTGTTTTGGCGTTCCAGAACCTGCGCCAGTGGGATCTCGGTCTTTGTGCCGGGGGTGGTGTCCGGTGTATAGGCGGGGTCTTGGGCGCATCCGGTCAGGCTGGTAAGCAGCAGGAGAGAGAGCAGGAACTTTTTCCGGAAGGTGTGTTTGTTTTTCATAGGAATGTCTCACTTTCAGGGAATGGGGGATTGGTTTTTCTATGGGAAGCGCTGCACCCAATGCATTATATATAGCAGTCTCCAAAGGGAATGTCAATATGTGGAAAACAAATACACCGAGGCTTCAAAACCTCGGTGCATTTGTGTCTATTCCAAGTGAGCAGGCAGAAAGAGAAAAGAAACAACCAAACGGGGGCAGTTCAAAGCCTGTCAGAAAGGGAGCATCATTCGGTATCTTCTTCCGGCAGCGGGGCAGGGACAGCCCCCTCAAACTGCGTTTCGCTGGTGGAGAGATAGTTCACGGTTACTTGCCAAGAATCTTCCGGTTTTTCCAGAAATACATATTCTTTTCCGTAGAGCGTACCGCCATCGGCGGTTTCAAATGTGTAGTAGATATCCGCTTCCACGCCCTGTTCGATGTTGCCCCATCGCTGGATGCGGCAATGGGTGACGGTGAGCGTGGGATCGACGACCCAACCCTCTTCATGCGGCAGGCGTAGTTCTTCTGCGTTCATTTCGGTCAGTGCAGCTTCATCATGTGCGCCCTGTGCTGCGACCCATGCTTTCAGCACGGAATCCACCGCATCGATCTCCTCTTGGGTGATTTTCAGCATAGTGCCGTCGATCTCCGGTGTGATCGCCTGCACCTGCGGCGTATCTTCTTTTGTTTCGTCCGGCTGCTGGGATGCACAGCCTGTAAACAGGAAAAGCAGTACAAAAAGCATTGCCGCGCCGCGCCGTATCAAGATGTTTTTCATAGGTATAGGACGCTCCTTTCAAATCAAAAATCGATGTTATATAAGGATACAAATACACCGAGGCTCTGACACCTCGGTGCATTTGTGTCTATTCCAAACCGACAGGCAGAAAGAGAAAAGAAACAACCAAACTGGGAGAATCAAAGAGCCTGTCAGAAAGGGAGCATGATTTATTTTTCCAGCAGAACATTTTCCATACGATAAGGAGCAGTTGTGACGAATTCGCAGAAATCATACGCGGATGTTCTCTTGGTCGTGCTTATCAGCATCAGATCTTCACATGTTTTGAGATCCTTTCCGTCTGCGATTGCCTTGAGGACTGCCTCACAGGATGCGATCGCATCCTTTGCGTCAGCGAGCATATTTTCATAATAAATATCAAGCACCGGAAGATCGGGCTTCTTGAGTGCAGTCATCTTGTTGATCGTCTCTATGCCGAGTTCGGCGTACCGCTTGATTGCATCAAT
>JARIAV010000348.1 GCA_029257685.1 Butyricicoccus sp. | reverse complement strand
GAGTTCATACATTCACACCCTTGGGGCATTGCCATTGCCTATCTGATGGAAGGGAGTGTGGGATTCATAAGGGCAAGAACCGTAAGGTTATAGCCCTTATGCCGCCGTCGCGCGGCCGCGACACGTTTCCCTTTGCTTTGAAGCAAATCTTTTTTATCAGAAAAGAAAATCAGACGGATTTCCCAAAAAGTCTCTCTTGCTTCTCGAAGCAAATCATTTAGCGGAAATGAAAACCCTATGGATTCCCAAAAAAACATCTCACTTTGCGCAACCATAACTTCCAAAGAATGAAAAACCGCTTGCACTCCCCCTGCCCCATGTCATACAATAACCTTGACACAAAATCCCCAGACAGGAGCCTCTCACATGGAACAAATTTTAATCATAGAAGACGACACCGGACTTTCCACCGGACTTTCCAAAGCCCTCGCCGCAGACGATCGGCATATCGTCACCTGCCCCACCCTGCATGCGGCACGCGAACAGCTCCTCTGCCAGACCCCTGATCTCGTCCTGCTCGACCTCAACCTGCCCGACGGAAACGGCATGGATCTTCTGACAGAATTACACACATCCCCATCTGCCGTCATCGTGCTGACCGCCAACGACACAGACACGGACATCGTGCAAGGTCTGGAGCAGGGCGCAGATGACTACATCACCAAACCCTTTTCCCTTGCCGTCCTGCGTGCGCGCGTCAACACCCAGCTGCGCAAGCTGAGAGAACGCGCCCAGCCTGCCGTCCTCGAACTGCCCCCCTACACATTCGACTTTGCCGCCCTGCGCTTCTCCGTCAACGGAACAGCCGTCGAACTGAGCAAGACCGAACAGAAGCTGCTGCGCCTGCTGGTCGAGAACCGCGGACGGACAATGGAGCGTTCCGTCCTGCTCGACCGTGTATGGACGGACGGCGCGAGCTTTGTAGACGAAAACGCCCTTTCGGTCGCAGTCAAGCGCCTGCGCGACAAGCTGGACGCCCACGACTGCATCAAAACCGTGTACGGCGTGGGCTATGTATGGAGTGGCGGCGATGCGTGAATGGATCGGACTTTTCGGGCTTTGCTCTATGGCACTCGCCGCCGCTTGGGTGTATGGGACGCACCGCCGCACGCGGCGCACGATGGAGACCCTCGCCGCCATGCTGGACGCCGCCATGAACGGCGATTTCCACGAATCCACCTTTGATGAAAGCCTGCTCTCCGCACTCGAAACGCGCTTTGCCCACTATCTCGCGGCTTCCACCACGTCCGCAAAGCAGGTCTCCGCAGAGAAGGAGCGCATCAAGACCCTCATCAGCGATCTCTCCCACCAGACCAAGACCCCGATTGCAAACCTCCTGCTCTATACCGAACTGCTGGCAGAACAGCCGCTCCCTCCGGACGCGCAAACCGATACCGCAATCCTGCACGCACAGGCGGAAAAGCTGCGCTTCCTCATCGACGATCTGGTCAAGCTGTCCCGACTGGAAACGGGCATCCTCACCCTGCATCCCACACCGAACCCGCTCGCCGACCTGCTCACGCAGACGGCACAGCAGTTTTCCGCCAAAGCAGCGGACAAAGGGCTGTCCCTCTCGGTCGTGCCGACGACGGCGCAGGCGTGCTTCGACCCCAAATGGACGGCGGAAGCCCTGTGCAATCTGGTAGACAACGCCATCAAGTACACCGCACAGGGCGGCGTGACCCTGACCGTTACCGCCTACGAGCTGTTCGTGCGCGTGGATATCGCGGATACCGGCATGGGCATCGCCGAGGCAGAACAAGCCAAGATCTTCTCGCGCTTCTACCGCGGGGAACGTGCCGCCCAGATCGAGGGCGTGGGCATCGGGCTGTACCTCACACGCGAGATCGTCCGCGCCGAGGGCGGCTATCTGCGTGTGTCCTCTGCGGTGGATCAGGGCGCGGTCTTTTCCCTCTTTCTGCCCTCCGCCCCGTGATTCTTTCAAAACTGTCAGGATCTTTTGCCTGCCCGAAAGATTCTGGAAAGGATCGTATGCTATCCTCTGTGTATAGAGTGGAGACATCGCCCTCTGTACACAGATTTTTTTCACGAGAGGAAGGATCGAGATGTCTATTTTACAGGCAAAGGATCTCAGAAAAACATACGGCACGGGAGAAACCGCCGTGCACGCGCTGGACGGCGTGGATCTCACCGTCGAACAGGGCGAATTCGTCGCCATCGTGGGCACGTCCGGTTCGGGCAAGTCCACCCTGCTGCACATGCTGGCGGGCTCGACCGCCCCACGAGCGGCACCGTGACGGTAGACGGACACGACCTCTCCGCCCTGCGTGACGAGGAACTGACCATCTTCCGCCGCCGCAAGATCGGCTTCGTGTTCCAGAACTACAATCTGGTCCCCGTGCTCAATGTGCTGGAAAATATCACCCTGCCCATCGGGCTGGACGGCAAACCGATCGACGACGCCTATATACAGGAGATCATTTCCGTTCTGGGGCTGGAAAAGAAGCTGCAAAGCCTGCCCAACAATCTGTCAGGCGGTCAGCAGCAGCGCGTTGCCATCGCGCGCGCACTGGCGGCAAAGCCTGCCATCCTCCTTGCCGACGAGCCGACCGGCAATCTGGACAGCCGCACCAGTCAGGACGTGCTCGGACTGCTCAAGGTGACGAGCCAGCGGTTCTCCCAAACCATCGTCATGATCACCCACAACGAGGAGATCGCCCAGCTTGCCGACCGCATCATCCGCATCGAGGATGGGCGCATCACGGTCAGGGGGTGAGGATATGCTGCGCGTTTCCAACAAGTCCACCATCCGCACGCTCGCGGCGCGGAGCTTTCAGGCATCCAGACTGCGCAACTGCATCGCCATCCTTGCCATCGCCCTCACCACCGTTCTGTTCACCGCCCTGTTCACGGTGGGCATGTCCATGAACGACGCGTTCCAGCAGTCCAACTTCCGGCAGGTCGGCGGCTGGGAACACGGTGGTTTCAAATACCTCACCGAGGAACAGTTCCTTGACCTGCGCGAAGATCCGCTCATTCAGGAATGGGGCGCATCCCGCGTGCTCGGCTTTGCCCGAAACGACGCCCTGCGCAAAAACCATGTGGAAGTCCGCTGGAACAATGCCGCCTCTGCCCACTGGATGTACCTCGACCCCATCACAGGCAGACTGCCGCAGGAGGGCACGGACGAAGCCGCGACCGATCTTGAAGTCCTGCGCCTTCTGGGGGTCGCGCCCAAGCTGGGCGCACGGTTCACCATCACGGTCGATGTCAGCGGCACGCCGATCGAGCAGACCTTCACCCTGTGCGGCTGGTGGGAAAAAGATCCCATCGTAATCGCAAACCATATCCTCATTCCGGAAAGTCGGGTCGATGCCGTGCTGAGTGCGCCAGAGCTCCACCTGTCCGACGTGAACAAGATGACCGGAAGCTGGAATCTGGATATCATGCTGCCCAACACCCGCCACATCGCAAGGGATCTCGACACCATCCTTGCCCGGCACGGCTTCCAGTCCGAACAGCAGAACGAACCGAACTACATCTCAAAGGGCGTCAACTGGGGCTATACCGGCGCACAGCTTGCCCAAAACGCCGACCCATTCACGATGGTGCTCGTTGTCTTCCTGCTGCTGCTCATCATCCTCACCGGCTATCTCATCATCTATAATGTGTTCCAGATCTCGGTCGTGAACGATATCCGCTTCTATGGGCTGCTCAAGACCATCGGCACGACGGGCAGACAGATCCAGTGGATCCTGCGCCGCGCCGCCCTGACGCTGTGCGTGTTCGGTATCCCGCTCGGCTGTCTCTTTGGCTGGCTGCTGGGCGCGAAGCTCAGTCCCGTCATCATGCGCCGCCTCAATGGTCTGGCGGCGGATACGCTGTCCGTCTCCCCCCTCATCTTCCTGTGTGCCGCCCTCTTTTCCGTGTTCACCGTCCTGCTCTCCTGTGCCCGTCCGGCACGGCTCGCGGCAAAGGTATCGCCCGTCGAGGCGGTCAAGTACACCGAGGGCGGCAAGACTCGCCGCACCGTGCGCCGCGGCAGACGCAAGGTATCCCTCTTTGGCATGGCGTGGGCAAACCTCAGCCGCAGCAAGGGCAAGACCCTTGTGACCCTCCTGAGCCTGACCCTTGCCGTGGTGCTCTTGCAGATCACCACCCTGTTCACGAACGGCTTCGATATGGACAAATATTTGCAGGATCAGGCGGTATGTGATTTCATTCTGGCGGACGGCGGATATTTCCAGAACAACCTCCATACATGGGGCACGGGAAACGGCACGGTGTCCGAATCGGTCATCGCAGAGATCACCGCGCAGGGCGGTGTGACGGACGGCGGGCGCATCTATGGACAGCTCGCCAACATCCAGCAGTTCGCGCCCGAGGAGTGGGTGCGTGACACCCTGCTCTTTTGGGGCAATCTCCCCGAAAATGTGGACAACAACCTGTCCCATACGCCCCACACACCGGACGGGCGCGTCATGCACAATGTCATCACCTACGGCATGGAGCCGTTCCTGCTCGATCGGCTGACCGTCATCGAGGGCGACACTGCCCCCATCTATCAGCCGGACAGCCGCGCAGTTGCCGCCGTCCTGTCGCTCGATGACTACGGCAAGCCCCATCTGGATTCCCACTGGGCAAAGCTCGGAGATACCGTCACCCTGCGTATGCCCTACAAATGGGAGTATTACTCCCCTGCGACCGGAGCAGTACACGACACGCCCGAGGCGTTCGGCGAGGCAGGCTATCTGGCGCGCCCGTCCGAATACCGCGATGAGACCTTTACTGTGACCGCGCTTGTGGGTGTGCCCACCAACCTCAGCTACCGCTACTATGGCGATGATGCATTTATCCTGAATGCCGAGACGTTCCAGACGTTCACCGGAAAATCAGATGTGATGCTCTATGCCTTCGACACCACGGACAGCGGCGAGGCGCAAATGGAGACTTTCCTGCATGCCTACACCACGCAGACCGATCCGCGGTATGGCTATGAGAGCAAGCAGAGCTATATCGAGGAATTCGAGGGCTTCCGCTCCATGTTTGTCATCGTGGGCACGCTGCTTTCCGCGATCGTGGGATTGGTCGGCATCCTGAATTTCATCAACGCTATTTTGACCGGTATCCTGACGCGCCGCCGCGAGTTTGCCATGCTGCAATCCATTGGCATGACGGGCGGACAGCTCAAAACCATGCTCATGATGGAGGGGCTGCTGTATGGGGCAGGGTCGATCGTCCTTGCGCTGGTCCTGTCGCTGGTCATTTCTCCGCTGGCAGCGTCCGTGATTGGTAAAATGTTCTGGTTTTTCAGTTATGTGCCCTGTTTTACGCCCATTGCGGTCGTTGCGCCCATCTTTGCAGGGATCGGCTGCGCCGTGCCGCTTGTGGTGTATCACAGGGTCGCAAGGCAGACCATTGTGGAGCGTCTGCGGACAAATGAAGATTAAGCAAAAAAGCAAGGAATTTTTGGTTCCTTGCTTTTTATATGTTTTTATATAATAGTATGAAATATGGCAGTATAAAGCGGTTTGCTTCGAGAAGCAGGGGGAAATGCTTTTGGAAAACCGCAGGTTTTTCATTCCGATTATCCTTATTTTGCTTCAAAGCAAAGGGAAAGGATTTTGGAACGTCCGTAGGATTTTCCTTTCTGCTAAAGGATTTGCTTGGAAGCAAAGAGTAACGTGTCGCGCCGGCGACGGCGGCCAAAGAGCTGGAAACCTTGCGGTTTCCTCTGCCCTTTGGAATCCTCCCCATCCCTCTCCATCCGGTTTACAATGGTGCCGCCGAAAGGGTGTGAAAGTATGACC
>JARIAV010000007.1 GCA_029257685.1 Butyricicoccus sp. | reverse complement strand
GCAGCCGCCTGATATTTGTTGGACAGGACTGCCATGCGCACACCGCGCGTGTGGAATGCCTCGATCACAGCAGGGATACCCTGATATGGGTGCGTGCGCTCTACAAGGTGCGCCTCATAGTGCGCCTGAAAGCGTTTCAGGCAGTCCTCGATGATATCGGGGCCCGTGCCGGCAGGGACACTGCGCTCGATCAGTCGGCGCACACCGTTGCCAACGCGCGCACAGACCGCAGCTTCGCTTAACAGGGGGAAGTCATAATGCCGCAGGGCGGCATTTACGGCATTTGCCAGATCGCCTAGGGTATCGAGCAGAGTGCCATCCAAATCAAAGATCACAGCTTTGATGCTCATAGTTTGAGAGTTCTCCTTTCGGTCATGCAGAGAGGGGTTGCCTGCATGACACCATCATGCTTCAAATCGCGCCAAAAAGGCGTTCGCCTTTTCGAGCAGATCGTATTGTTCCTGTACATCTGTCCAATAGCGCCGTGCGCCGTAGTCCATATCCGGTGTCACGGGCGTGATCTCGATCTCGTCGAGCGGCTGCTCTTCAAAGATCGTGGGCAGCGGATGCAGGCGGCGCGTGGTGTCCGTAACACCGCGCAGGAATGCCGCAACATCGCGGTTCAGCCCTTCGCGGCGCACACGCCATGCCCAGTTGCTTCCCACTGTGGACGGGACGTTCATCCGGCTGTCCGCGCCGAGGTTCAGCACATCCTGCATGGTGGTCATAGCGATCACGGCAGGGGATGCAAACAGCGTGCGGATTGCGGACCATGCAAGCGGTTCGTGCGTATCCCAGCGGATATATGCCTTGGCAAATTCGGCATCCTCCGGTTCGCATAGATCCATGATCTGCTCACAGATGGACTGTGAATCATGGGTCGAGGTGTAGGCGACACAGTTTGCCGGATAGTTATGGGGCAAATGGTCGTTGTCGTCAAAGCGGTTGAAGCCAAAGATCATGACGCGCATACCGGGCAGACCGGAGCTCCGCAGCAGGGTCTTGACCTTATCGGTCAGTGTGCCCAGATCTTCTGCGATCATGGACAGGCTTGGAATGGCTGCCTCCAGCGTGCGGAACAGCTTCATCCCCGGCCCCTTGCGCCATACGCCGTCGATCGCGGTTTCCGATCCGGCATCGACTTCCCAGTAGGATTCAAACCCACGGAAATGATCCATGCGGATCACGTCGAACAGATCGGCATTTTGCTGGATACGCCAGATCCACCATGCGTAGTCGGTCTTTTCGTGCGCCTTCCAGTCATAGACCGGATTGCCCCACAGCTGACCGGTCGCGGAATAATAATCGGGCGGTACACCGGCGACCTTTTGCGGCTTGCAGTCGGCATCGACCTTGAACAGGGTGGGGTGCTGCCAGACATCGGCAGAATCGGGGGAAACA
The DNA here is from genome assembly GCA_029257685.1 of Butyricicoccus sp. Lineage (GTDB taxonomy): Bacteria > Bacillota > Clostridia > Oscillospirales > Butyricicoccaceae > Butyricicoccus. Next base: position 390 of record JARIAV010000007.1, on the reverse strand, counting down.
TAGATCGGAACATCTCCGATGATGCGCACGCCTGCCTTTGCAGCATACGCACGCAATGCGCCCCACTGTGCAAAGAAAACGGTTTGCAGGAAGACGCGGAAGTCGATCTCCTCACGGAGTGCCTCGCGTGCCGCTGCCAACGCTTCCGGTTCTCGGTGGAGCAGGGCGGGATCTGGCCACTCCCATAGCGGCACGCGTTCAAAACGCTCCTCCTTGAGTGCCATGAACAGCGCATAGTCTTCGACCCAGTCTGCGGCATGGGCGCGGAAGGCCTGCATGGATGCCATCCATACAGGGTCTTTCTGCGCGCGCTCGTATGCACGGCGCAGCAGCGGAATGTGGGACGCAATGACTGCGACATAGTCTACCCGATCCGGATCCCAGCTCTGG
>JARIAV010000330.1 GCA_029257685.1 Butyricicoccus sp. | reverse complement strand
TGGAGAGGGATGGGGAGGATTCCAAAGGGCAGAGGAAACCGCAAGGTTTCCAGCTCTTTGGCCGCCGTCGCCGGCGCGACACGTTACTCTTTGCTTCTAAGCAAATTCATTTTGTACCAATGAAAATCAGATGGATTTCCAAACCCTCTGTAGTATGTATCCGTACAAACACCGCCGTCGTCGGCACGACACGTTACTTTTTGCTTCTAAGCAAATTCATTTTGTACCAATGAAAATCAGATGGATTTCCAAACCCTCTGTGGTATGTATCCGTACAAACACCGCCGTCGCGCGGCCGCGACACGTTACTTTTGCTCTGAAGCAAAAATTTCTTAGCAGAAAGGAAAACCCTGCGGACGTTCCAAAACCATTCCGTTTGCTTTGAAGCAAAAATTTCTTAGCAGAGAGGAAAACCCTGCGGACGTTCCAAAACCATTCCCTTTGCTTTGAAGCAAAAATTTCTTAGCAGAAAGGAAAACCCTGCGGACGTTCCAAAACTATTCCGTTTGCTTTGAAGCAAAAATTTCTTAGCAGAAAGGAAAACTCCACGGACGTTCCCAAAACCATTCCCTTTGCTTTGAAGCAAAATAAGGATAATCGGAATGAAAAACCTGCGGTTTTCCATGCAAATACATCACACAGATTTGACGGAAATCGTATAAAATTTTAACATACCCGTGATCGCATGACGCGTCAGACTATGTTAAACCAGAAACAGGAACCACGGTGAAGAAAAGAGGGAGCATACCAATGAAAGCAGAACTCATTGCAGTTGGAACCGAGATCCTCCTCGGAGATATCGTCAACACCGATGCACAGGTCATCTCACAAGGACTGTCCGAACTGGGCATCGACGTCTATTACCAGACAGTCGTAGGAGACAATCCCGAGCGTCTGGCGTGCGTCATCCGTAAGGCAAAAGAACGCGCGGATATCATCATCACAACAGGCGGTCTGGGGCCAACATTGGACGACCTGACCAAAGAGACCCTCGCACAGGTGTTCGGCAAAAAGCTCGTGCTGCATGAGGGATCCCTCGCCCATATCCGTCGCTTTTTTGCGGAGATCGGACGCGAGATGACCGCAAACAACGAAAAACAGGCATGGCTGCCCGAAGGCTGCGTACCACTGCATAACGACTGGGGCACAGCCCCTGGCTGCGCCTTTGAGGCGGACGGCACACACGTCATCATGCTTCCGGGGCCGCCGCGCGAATGTGAACCCATGTTCCGCGAGCGCGCGATGCCCTATCTCTATCCGCTGGCAGGCGGCTGCATCGTCTCCCGAAACGTGCGCATCTTTGGTCTGGGGGAATCCGCAATGGAGGAGATCCTGCACGACCAGATGGAACAAATGACCAACCCGACCATTGCACCCTATGCCAAGACGAGCGAATGTTTTGCTCGCATCACGGCAAAGGCGGAGACCGCGGAACAGGCAGAAGCCATGCTCCAGCCGGTGGTCGATCAGGTGGTTTCCATTCTGGGGGACTCTGTGTATGGCGTGGACGTGGATTCTCTGGAACAGGTCGTCGGAACGATGCTGACCGCGCGCGGCATGACGCTGTCCGTTGCGGAAAGCTGCACGGGCGGCTTGCTGTCCAAGCGCATCACCGATCTTCCGGGCGCGTCCGCTTACTATAAGGGCGGGGTATGCTCCTATGCCAACGAGGTCAAGACCGCGCTGCTTGGGGTCTCTGCGGATACACTGGCAGCGGTCGGTGCAGTCTCGCCCGAGGTCGCCGAGCAGATGGCGCGCGGCGTGGCAGAATGTATGGGCACAGATGTCGGCGTTGGCATTACAGGCATTGCAGGGCCGGACGGCGGCAGCGCGGAAAAGCCGGTCGGACTGGTCTACATCAGCGTTTGGGTGCAGGGCAGACTGCGCACACATGAGATGCACGGCAGTCTGGGGCGCGATCGCGTGCGGATGCAGGCGGCCTCCACGGCACTCGATCTCGTGCGCCGGATGCTGCTTGAAGGCACAAATGAAAAGAAATTCTAAAAGGTATATGAAAAAAAGTCCAGTGCTCGCATAAATTGCGAAATATCACTGGACTTTTTTTTGTAAAAGTTGTATACTATACCTAGTAAAACCGATTTTTAGCTCATAGAAACTGTTGAAAACAACAACAAAAACACGAAAACTGGGAAAAAAGTTGGAAAAATAAGGAAAATGTGCAAAAATGCGCATGAAAGGGAGATGAACGCATGGCTTTGGAAACAAACGTAAGCAAAAAAGAAGATCATGCAGCTTTGTTTCGGTCTGGTCGGGATTGCCGCGCCTACGAATTCATGGGCGCGCATCCGGAAACCTGTAACGGTCAGCAGGGCTATCGCTTCTCGGTGTTTGCGCCGGAAGCAGTGGAAGTGTCTGTTATGGGAGAGTTCAACGGCTGGAGTCGGGATGCGCATAAAATGCAGCGCGATGAACTTGGCATCTGGGAATGTTTCATTCCAGATGTGAAACAGTATGATTCTTATAAATACTCCGTACATACAAAAGACGGACAGTTCTTCGACAAGGCCGACCCGTATGGCTTCCATTCCGAGACCCGTCCGGCGAACGCCTCCAAGACCTACGACCTCGCAGGCTACGAATGGCACGATGCAAGCTGGCTCAAATGGCGTCAGACCCATCTGCCCTATACTGCGCCCGTCAATATCTATGAGGTACACATGGGCTCATGGAAGCGGCACGAGGACGGGAATTTCTATTCCTACCGGCAGCTTGCGGACGAGCTTGTGCCCTACGTCAAGGAAATGGGATACACGCACATCGAATGTATGCCGCTCACGGAGCACCCGTTCGACGGCTCGTGGGGCTATCAGGTCAGCGGATACTTTGCCGCGACCTCGCGCTATGGCACGCCGCACGACCTCATGTACTTCATCGACACCTGCCATCAGGCAGGCATCGGCGTCATCATGGACTGGGTACCGGCGCACTTCCCCAAGGACGGGCACGGACTTGTAGAGTTCGACGGCTCCTATCTCTATGAATATGCCGATCCGCTCAAGATGGAGCATAAGGAGTGGGGCACACGCGTTTTTGACTATGGCAAGGTCTCGGTGCGCAACCTGCTGTTCTCCTCTGCGATGTTCTGGGTGGAGCAGTTCCACATCGACGGGCTGCGCGTAGATGCCGTGGCATCCATGCTCTATCTGGACTATAACCGCAATGACGGCTGGCGGCCGAACATTTATGGCGGACGGGAAAATCTGGAAGCAGTCGATTTTCTCCGCCTGCTCAATGAATCCATCCTGACCGATCATCCGGACGTGATGATGATCGCTGAGGAGTCCACCGCGTGGCCGCTCGTCACAAAGCCGGTCAGCGTGGGCGGTCTGGGCTTCAACTTCAAGTGGAACATGGGCTGGATGAACGATATGCTGTGCTATGTCTCCGCAGATCCGTTCTTCCGCAAGGATATGCATGATAAGGTCACGTTCTCCTTTATGTATGCCTTTTCTGAAAATTATATCCTGCCGCTCTCGCATGACGAGGTCGTACACGGCAAAAAATCGCTCATCGACAAGATGCCGGAGCCCTATGAAAACAAATTCGCCTCCCTGCGCACGCTCTATGGCTATATGATGGCGCATCCGGGCAAGAAGATGCTGTTCATGGGCGGTGAGTTTGCACAGTTCACCGAATGGAGCGAAGCGCGCGGGCTGGACTGGATGCTGCTGGACTATGACGCACACCGCCAGATGCAGACCTATGTTAAGGCGCTCAATGCGGCGTATCTTGCCAACAAGCAGTTCTGGGAGAACGATATGGACTGGCAGGGCTTCTCGTGGATCTCCCACGATGACAACCGCAACAACATCGTTGCCTTCCGCCGCATCGCATCGGACGGCTCCGATCTCGTCTGCGTCGTGAACTTTGCGCCCGTCTACCACGAAAGCTACCGCATCGGCGTACCCTACGCCGGTACATACGAGGAGATCTTCACCTCGGACGCGGTCGAATTCGGCGGCAGCGGCGTACAAAACGGCAAGGTGCGTTCCAAGTCGGTGTCCTCCGTTCTGGAGCCGGTGCAGGATGAGACCGGCGAGAAGATCGCGCCCACGCTGCACGGCTATGCGGATCTGATCGATCTGGAGATCGCGCCCCTGTCCGTCCTCTACCTCAAGGGCAAGCCGCGTGCCGTGCGCAAGGCCAAGGCGACACCGGCGAAAAAGACCGCGAAGACAGAAGGCGAGCACACCAAAACGGCTGCGCCGCGCCGCACCCGAAAAAGCTGATTTCCACTGCCTGCAAGCCATGCAGGGGCTGAATAAGATAAAACTGACCTATATAAGAAACGGAGAAACATCATGTATCGGAAGAAAGAATGCGTTGCGATGCTGCTGGCTGGCGGACAAGGCAGCAGACTCTATGTTTTAACGACCAAGGTGGCAAAGCCTGCGGTCCCATTTGGCGGCAAATACCGCATCATTGATTTTCCGCTGTCCAACTGTATCAACTCAGGCATCGATACCGTAGGCGTGCTGACGCAGTATGAGCCGCATGTGCTCAATGCCTACATTGGCTCCGGTCAGACCTGGGATCTTGACCGTATGCGCGGCGGTGTTTACACCCTGCCGCCGTATCAGCGCGGCAAGGGCTCGGAGTGGTACAAGGGAACGGCGAATGCCATCTACCAGAATATCGAGTTCGTAGATGAATATGATCCGGAATATGTGCTCGTCCTGTCCGGCGACCATATCTATAAGATGAATTACAACAAGATGCTCAAGCATCATAAGCAGATGGGTGCAGACGCAACCATTGCCGTTATGGATGTGCCGCTTGCGGAGGCCTCCCGTTTCGGCATCATGAACTGTGAGGAAGACGGCACGGTCTATGAGTTCGAGGAAAAGCCAAAGAACCCAAAGAGCACGCTCGCTTCCATGGGCATCTACATTTTCAGCTGGAAGAAGCTGCGCAAGTATCTGATCGACGATGAGGCGAACGAGAATTCCTCCAACGACTTCGGCAAGGATATCATTCCGGCGATGCTGGGCGCAGGCGAAAAGCTGGTATCCTACCGCTTTGACGGCTATTGGAAGGATGTCGGTACGATCGAATCGCTGTGGGAGGCCAATATGGATCTGCTCTCCCCGAAGTCCGGTCTGAACCTCACCGATGACAGCTGGAAGATCTATGGCAGAAACAACGGTGCGCCCCCGCACTTCACCAGCAAGCAGGCCAAGGTGACCCACTCCCTCGTTTCGGAGGGCTGTGAGATCTACGGCAATGTTTCCGAGTCCGTCCTGTTCTCCGATGTCGTGATCGAGAAGGGCGCGACCGTGGAATATTCCATCCTGATGCCGGGTGCCGTCGTCAAGAGCGGCGCGACCGTGCGCTATGCGATCATCGCAGAAGATGCCGAGATCTGCTCCGGTGCATCGGTCGGCGCACCGCCGAGCGAGGATGCAGCCGAGGATTGGGGCGTCGCAGTCGTCGCCGCAGGCGTTCGGGTTGGGGAACACGCCAAGCTGGGCGCAAAGGAAATGGCAGGCGAGGATCTGCCCGATCAGGAAGCTTGAAGGAGACGTGACGCAACATGAAAAATATTCTGGGTCTGATTATCGCTTTTGATACCGACAATGATTTGAGAGAGCTGACCGAGCACCGCACCGTAGCGGCGGTGCCGTTCGGCGGCAGATACCGTATCGTGGATTTTATGCTGTCCAATATGGTGAACTCCGGCATTTATAAGATCGGTCTTTTGATGAAGGACAAATACCAGTCGCTCATCGACCACATCGGCACGGGCAAGGACTGGGATCTCTCGCGCAAGAATGCGGGCATCACGCTCCTGCCACCTTACTCCTACTCCAAGAAGGCGTCTCCGCTCGTCACTGGGGAGTACCGCGGCAAGATCGACGCCCTTGCAGGTGCGATCGACTATCTGCAAAAGAACCGCGCGGATTATGTCGTGCTGGCAGACGGTGACCTCATCGCCAATATCCCGATGGACGAGGTCGTAGACGCGCATGAGGCAAGCGGCAACGATATCACCATGGTCGTGACCAAGCACAACGACGAGAATCCGTTCATCACCTACTGCGAGATGAACCGCAAGCATGAGATCGTGGATATCCGCGTGGGCAACAACAATGACGGCAAGTGCAAATACTCCGCGCTGGGTGTTTATGTCATGAGCCGCCAGTACCTGATCCACCTGATCGCGGATTGTGTCACCCACAACTGCACACACTTTGAGCGGGAGCTGCTCACCCGTGCGCTGACGGAAAGCAATATCGGCGCGTATGTATTCAATGAATACAATATCAAGGTATTCGATGCCAAGGACTATTTTCAGGCGAATATGGATATTCTGGATAAGGAATGCCGGAACGAGCTGTTCCTGCGCACCCGTCCGATCTTTACGCGCATCTATGACGAATCGCCTGCATATTATGGAGATAAGGCAGAGGTTTGCGACAGTCTGGTCGCGGACGGCTGCCATATCGAGGGCCGCGTGGTCAATTCGATCCTGTTCCGCGACGTGCTGATCGAAAAGGACGCAGAGATCCGGAACTCGATCATCATGGAGAACGGACGCATCCTGTCCGGTTCCTCGCTCGCCCATATCGTATTGGATCGCGGCGTGACCATTCGAGAGGGACGCACGATGATGGGGCATGAAAATTATCCAGTCGTGATCGCAAAGCGTTCGGTAATTTAAGAACGAATCCCTGCGATCCTTCGCCTGAACGTACTGCTTTGTAAGCGGGAGCATCCAAATCAGTGGAGGCTCCCGCTCATCTGTTTTTTTGGGAGTGATAACGATATGAAAATCATGTTTGCCGCTTCGGAGGTCGCGCCGTTTGTCAAGACGGGCGGTCTGGGCGATGTCATGGGCGCGCTTCCTGCGGCACTGGCTGCCGCCGGACACGATGTCCGCGTGTTCTGTCCGCTCTATCAGGCGATCGGGGCAGGCTGGCGCAAGGAGATGACCGATCTGTGTCATCTCTATGTGCAGCTGGGCTGGCGCAATCAATACTGCGGCGTGTTTTCGCTGGAAAAGGACGGCGTCACCTATTACTTTATCGACAATGAATACTATTTTGTGCGCAAGCAGATCTATGGGGAGTATGACGACGGGGAACGCTTCGCTTTCTTCAGCAAAGCGGTGCTCGATGTGCTGCCCGAGCTTGGATGGAAGCCCGATGTCATCCATACGAACGACTGGCAGACTGCGCTCGTGCCCGTGTACTATAACCTGATGTTTGCCGCGCGACAGGAATATCAGGGCATCAAGACGGTGTTCACCATCCACAATATCGCCTTTCAGGGGCGGTTCGGGCGCGATGTGCTCGAATATGTCATGGGCATCGACGATGCACATTATCGTTCGGGCTTCATGGTCATGGACGGGGACGTCAACCTGATGAAAGCCGCGATCCTCGCATCGGGCGCGGTCACAACGGTGTCGCCAAGCTATGCCGAGGAGATCCAGACCCCATATTATGGATGCCGTCTCGACCCCATCCTGCGCGACAACAGCTATAAGCTGCATGGGATCCTCAACGGTATCGACATGGAGGCATTCGATCCGGCGACCGATCCCGCGCTGTGCAAGCCCTATACCGATCTTGCAGGCAAGCAGGTGAACAAGGAGGCACTGCTATCGCTCTGCGGTCTGACGGGGGACGCGGATACACCGGTCATCGGCATGGTGGGCAGACTGACCGACCAGAAGGGTCTGGATCTTGTGGAAGCGGTGCTGGACGACATTCTGGCAGACGATGTGCGTCTCGTTGTGCTGGGCAAGGGCGACTGGCGGTATGAGCAGATGTTTTTGGATGCCAAGCGCCGCCATCCGGATAAGATCTCGGTATCGCTCCTGTTTTCCGCGGAGCTTGCCAACCAGATCTATGCAGGATCGGATCTGTTCCTGATGCCGTCCAAGACCGAGCCATGTGGACTGGCGCAGATGATCGCCCTGCGCTATGGCACCATCCCGATCGTGCGCGAGACGGGCGGGCTCAAGGATACCATCACGGCATTCGTGGATTATCTGGGCACGGGCAACGGCTTCACGTTCTACAGCTACAATGCGCATGATATGCTCCATGTTATTCGGGAGGCGTGCGGTGTATACCGCCATAACCGTCCGGCGTGGGAAGCACTCGTCAAGAATGGGATGGAAAGTGACTTCGGCTGGGCACGGTCGGCGGAAAAATATGTTGAGGTCTATCGCTCCATTTGATATGATAGTAAGAGAGGACAAGGGACTGTCCGGTGTTGGACAGTCCCTTGGGAATGTGATTTTGCGAGAGTCGAACGATTTTCGGCTTTGGCAAAAGCATTTTCCAAAGGAGTACAGGTATGTTTCATGAAACCATTTATGCGTCTCGTGATACGCGCTGCAAGGAACCGTTCGGCGCAGCTGCCGCAGGGCAGACGATTCGCTTTTCTGTTTTTCCACCTCGCGAGCAGTATCTGCGGGAGGTTGTTTTCTATATCGCGGCAGATGGACAGGAGCCGCAGCCCTACCCGATGGTGTGGGACGGATTGTTCGGGGCGTATGATCGCTATACGGTGGAATTCACACCGGAGACCCCCGATCTTTACTGGTATTATTTTTCCGTGACGGACAAGGCGCGGCAGACCGTCTATATCTGCCGCGGCGCAGGCAGCGTGGGATATGAGAGCCCACAGCCGGAAAATCACTATCAGCTGACCGTGTACGATGGATCGTATGCGGTGGCAGACTGGTTCGGCAAGGGCATCACTTACAATATTTTCCCCGATCGCTTCTGCCGCACGGAGATTCCGGCGGATACCGGCTATCGTGACACCCGTGTCGTACACGAGAACTGGAACGAGACGCCGGTGTATCAGCCCAATGAAAACGGGGAGATCCTGAACAATGACTTTTTCGGCGGCAGTCTTCGGGGCGTGCTGTCCAAGCTGGACTATTTGCAGTCCCTGCATGTACAGACCATTTATTTCAATCCCATCTTCGAGGCGTATTCCAACCACCGCTATGATACGGGCAACTATAAGTGCATCGACCCCATGATGGGCACGGAGGAGGACTTCAAAACGCTGTGCGCTGAGGCGAAAAAGCGTGGGATGCGCGTGGTGCTCGATGGCGTGTTCAGCCACAACGGATATGACAGCCTGTACTTCAACGCGCGCGGACACTATGACAGCGTGGGCGCGTTCCAGTCCAAGGAGTCACCGTACTACCCGTGGTATGATTTTTCCAACTGGCCCAACCAGTACGCTTCGTGGTGGGGCATCTACACCCTGCCGCAGGTCAACGAGCTGAACGAAGCGTATCTCGGCTATATCGTAGAGGACGAGGACAGCGTCATTCGCCGCTGGCTGCGTCTGGGGGCGTCCGGCTGGCGGCTGGACGTTGCCGATGAATTGCCGGATGCGTTCATCGCAAAGCTGAACGCGGCGGCGCGCAGGGAAAAAGCGGATGCGCTCGTCGTGGGCGAGGTCTGGGAGGACGCGTCCAACAAGGTCAGCTATTCCGTGCGCCGCCGGTATTTTCAGGGCGGCGAGCTGGACAGCGTGATGAACTATCCGCTCCGCGACGGCATCCTGAGCTTTTTGGGCGGTGCGCCTGCGCATGATTTTGCGGAAAAGATGGAGTGTCTGCGGGAAAACTACCCACGTGCCGTGTTCTATAACCTCATGAATATCATCGGCACGCATGACACACCGCGTGCGTTGACCGTCATGGGCGCAAAGCCCGAGGACTGGAGCGGCAGCCGCCAGCACCGCGCGGCAACGCGCCTCATGGGGGACGCACTGATCGCGGCAAGAAAGAAGCTCTTCCTTGCGGCGGTCATCCAGTTCACCATGCCGGGCTCTCCGACCATCTACTATGGCGATGAAGCCGGCGTACAGGGCTTTGAAGATCCGTTCAACCGCCGTACCTATCCGTGGGGTGGGGAGGATGGCTCGCTGCTCGCGTTCTATCGCAGGCTGTCTGCCATCCGCAGCGGCAATGGTGCACTGATCGACGGAGAGCTGCAATTCATGCAGACGGCGAAGGACGGGCTTTTGGTATTCACCCGATTCGATGAAGAACAGAAGCTCTGGATCGCGGTCAACCGCGAGGAGAGCGAAGCGATCCTGCGCCTGCCCTGCCATGCGGCAGAGGATCTGCTGACCGGAACACAGTATGCACGCACGGAAACGGATGAATTCGCCATCCGTATCCCTGCACAGACAGCTATGATCTTGCATGTGACCGAATGAAAGGAGTACAGATATGGACTTTACCGAGAAAAAAGTAGATGAGACCTACTGCTTCCGTGGAAGGATCATCAATACGCGTGTGGACAACATCATCCTGCCCAACGGCAAGCCGAGCATGCGTGAGGTCTGCGAGCATCCGGGCGGCGTGGGTGTCCTGCCCATCTGGGAGGACGGCACGGTGACACTCGTGCGCCAGTTCCGCTATCCGTTCGGGCAGACCATGCTGGAGATCCCGGCAGGCAAGCTCGATCATGGGCCCGATGAAGATCATTACGCTTGCGGCGTGCGTGAGCTCAAGGAGGAGACCGGCTGCACGGCGGACGAGGTCGTGTATCTGGGGTGCATCTATCCCTCTCCCGGATTCTCCAACGAAGTGACCCATCTGTATGCGGCACGCGGTCTGCATCAGGGGGAGATCGCACTGGACGAGGGCGAATTTTTGGAGCTGGTGCGCATGCCGATCAAGGAATTGGAGCAGCGCATCGCAGATGGTGAGGTACGCGACGCCAAGACGGTCGCCGCAATGTATCAGGCACATATCAGAGGGTTTTTCTAAAGAACGGAGGTGGGTCCTCTATGGCAAAGACGATACTGGTCGTGGAAGATGAAAAGGATATCGCCAATATCATCATCTTCAATTTGGAACGCAATGGATTTGAAACGCTGGAGGCGAATGACGGCCCGACGGGATTGAAGCTGGCACTGGAAGGCGCACCCGACCTCATCCTGCTCGATGTCATGCTTCCGGGGATCGACGGGTTCGAGATCTGCCGCAAGGTGCGGGCACAGTCTCAGGTGCCGATCATCATGCTGACGGCGCGTGAGGAGGAGACCGACAAGATCCTCGGCTTGGAGCTGGGGGCGGACGACTATGTGACCAAGCCCTTTTCCAACCGCGAGCTGATCGCACGCATCAAGGCGAACATGCGCCGCTTTTCCGAGCTGCCAGCACCGGCGGAGGAGAAGGAGCGCGCGAGCGGGATCGAGATCGCGGAGGAGGGCGCGGCGGCCTATAAGGACGGCAAGCTGCTCGACCTCTCCGTGCGGGAGTTCGATATCCTGTCCTACCTTGCCGCCGAGCCGGGACGGGTGGTATCCCGTGAGGAGCTGATGGAGAAGGTCTGGGGCTTTGAATATTACGGCGATCTGCGCGCGGTCGATGTAGCCATCCGCCGCCTGCGTGAGAAGATCGAAGATGAACCGGCACAGCCGCGTTATATCATCACCAAACGAGGACTCGGCTATTATTTTGCAAAAAGCTAGGGCGGTTTGAACAAGGGGAACGGGAAAGCGTTTCCGTGTTTCCAACCGACCCTTGCGATCCTGAGACCGGATAGCGGCGCAGACTGCGCCGCTATGCGGTATTTTTTAGAAAGCCCTTGAAGGAGAACGGCTATGTTTCGCAGTTTGCACATGAAGCTGGTGCTGATCCTGATCCTGCTGATCGTTTCCGTTATGGCGGTCATGGGCACTTTTCTGGTCAACAGCGTGGGGAGCTATTATCTCGATGACTTCCAGACGCAGATCGAAAGTGTCATGACCGGCAACGGCAACGAGACCCTGCTTTCTCTGGAGCAGGCGGCACAGCAGGCAGATGCACCCATACGGATCATGAATATTCTGGATGCCTTTACCGCACAGCTGGGCATCGACAAATACCATCGCAACAGCTGTGTGCTCGATGAAAACGGTACGTTCCTGACCGGTTCCAATGAGGCACTGGCCGGAGAGCTGGTGCGCACGCCCAATATCGTCACGGCGATGCATGGCGAGGTCGGACAAGCCGGCACGACGATCGACGGCTATATGGACTATGCCATCCCCCTCCATCTGGAGGCGGACGGCACGCCGCGCTACATCGTCTATATCATGGACGACAAGCGCGAGATCCGCGATCTGGCATGGAGCTTTTTCGGTATCGTCCTCAAGGCGATGACGTTCGGGCTGCTCGTTGCGGTGCTGCTCAGCTTCCTGCTGTCCAAGACCATCACGACACCGATCGAAAATATCCGCACGCGTGCGCAGATGGTGGCGGCAGGCGATTTCAGTCATCGGTTGGAGATCCAATCGAACGATGAGATCGGTGAGCTGACCGCGACCTTCAACCACATGGCAGACCGCCTGCATGATACGCTGGAGGAGGTCGCCGGAGAGCGCGACAAGCTCAACACGATCTTCCTGCACATGACGGACGGCGTTGCGGCATTCAGCGCGGACGGCAGGCTCATTCACATGAATCCGGCGACCGAGGATCTGCTGGGTGTGCCTTTTCGCGAGGATGCGCACTTCAATGATCTGTTCGAGGGCATGGATATCCCGACCCTCAAGACCGCAGGGGATCAGGGCGTCGTGCAGATGGAGATGGTGCGCGTGGGGCGCAACCTGTCCGTCCTGTTTGCGCCATACGGCACGACCGATGCCGAGCGCGGCATCGTTGCGGTCATCCACGATATCACCGAGCAGCGCAAGCTGGACGACGCGCGGCGTGAGTTCATCGCGAACGTATCGCATGAGCTGCGCACGCCGCTGACCAATATCAAGAGCTACACCGAGACCCTGATAGATGCGGCAGGCGAACTGCCACCCGAAACCGAGGTCAAGTTCCTGTCCGTCATCGCCGGAGAGACCGACCGCATGACGCGTATCGTAAAGGATCTCCTGACGCTCTCCAAGCTGGACTGCGGCAAGATGGATCTGCATTTCCGCCGGTTTTCCATGCAGAACATGCTGGAAAGCGTGTACAATGCAATGGCGCTGGAGGCAGGCAACAACGGGCACGAGCTGCGGCTGGAGACGCGCGGCAAGCTGCCCGAGATGAACGGCGACCGCGAGCGGCTGGAGCAGGTGGTCATCAATATCCTGTCCAACGCGGTCAAGTATACGCCCACGGGCGGACACATCACCCTGACGGGCATCCGGCGCGATGACAGCCATGTGGTGATCCGCGTCAAGGATGACGGCATGGGCATCCCCAAGGCAGATATCCCGCGTCTGTTCGAACGCTTTTACCGCGTGGATAAGGCGCGTTCACGCGCCAAGGGCGGAAGCGGCCTCGGGCTTGCGATCGCCAAGGAGATGGTGGAGGCGCATCGGGGAACGATCTATCTGGACAGCAAGCTGGACGAGGGCACGACGGTGACGATCACCCTGCCGACGACCCTGCCAGCAGACGACGAAGGGATGCTATGAGGAGCCAAAGATCACAAAGCGAACGAAAAAATCGCATCAAGAACGCGGTGCTGCTGCTTCTGACCCTCTTGCTGGTGCTTCTGACCGCGCTTGGCTGGGTGTATGACCTGAGCCTCACCGACCTGCCGACCGATTCGTGGCTGGGACGTATGTACATCAGCCTGAGCTACGGAGAGGCAGGCGGCTTCGAGCTGCGCTCGGGCGAGATCCCCGCGGCACTGCCGGCAGAATTTGCCGTGCGCACGGCGGAGGAGATGCGCGGCGCACAGTATAACGAGATCGCGGTGCGCTCCTTCCTCACGACCTACAAAGCGCAGCTGAGCGCGGCGCTGAGTATGGGGGAACAGCTTGCCCCCATGCCGGAGGAGGGCTACCGCAAGGCCCTGCGCCAGCCGGGGATCTACCTGCGCTATGACAGCCGTGTGCCGCTCACCCTTGCCGCCAACTGGGTCGGAGGGAGTGTGCAGCGGACGGAGGACACCGACCTGCTGGTGCGCTCGATCCTGCTGACGCAGGAGGGCGCACTGTGGGTGCGCACGCATACGGGGGAGCTCTATGGCGCAAAGGTGCGCCCGATGGAGGGCAGCCTTTCGGCAAACGATCTGGCAGGTGTGCCCTGCGTGTTCGCCGCCGAGCGGGAGTACCCAAACGTACTGCCCGAAACGCTGCTGTTCCCCCAGACGCTCGCCCTGCATACACTGCGGTATGAGGTCCCCAAGTTCGATGCAGACAGCGCGGCAAGCCTTCAGGTCTTATTGCAGGCATTCGGCTATGAACCGTATATGCGCAACTATGAGGACGCCGGAACGGGAAAACGCGTATTCGTGGGCAATCAAAGCACCGTGCGTGTAGGAAGTGACGGGGAAGTGGTGTTCCGCGCAAGCAGTTTGGAGGGGGGGCTGGAAGCGTACCTGCAAAGCGAGCTGGGAAAAGAGCCGCCCCTGCCCTATCAGATCGACTATGCGCGCAGTCTGCTGGAAAATATTTTTCAGTCCTTCAGCGCGGACGCGACCTTCTTCTTTGACTCCCACATGACCGATGATAAGACCACCCAGCTTTTGTTCCGCTATGCGGTGGGTGGCGTGCCGGTCGAGGGAGAAGAAGGGGTGCTTGCGGTGATCGAGTACCGATCCAATACGCTCATGTCTGCAAGGCTCAATCTGCGGAGCTTCGTGCCGAGCAAGGAAAGCTGTATGCTGATGCCGACCGCGGCGGCAGCAGCAGCCGCCACCGGAGAGCCGCGCGGCCTTGCCATCGGCTACTTTGCCACGGAAAGCGGACTCGTTCCCAGCCGCTGCTATGTCACGCGTTGAATCGGAAAGGTAGGAAGCTATGCAGTGGAGTCGTGTAAAATCGATCCTCATCATGATATTGCTCTTGATCGATGGATTTTTGATCGTAAATATTGCAGGGAAATATGTGTCGAACTATTATCGTGCGGCGGAAACTGCGCATAATATCACAGAGATCCTGGAGCGGCGCGGCATCCGGCAGGGCGAGCTGTTCGCACTGCCGGAAACGCACACCCTGCCCGTTTTGCAGATCGACCGCAGCCGTGCCGATGAAGACCGGTTTGCGGCTGGTCTGCTCGGACAGGAGCTCGTGCGCACGGAGCAGCCGGACGGCGGCACAGTGTACTACGAGAGCGCACAGGGCGTGCTCAACTGGCGCGACGGCGGCGTGGTATCGGGCACACTGCGTCCGGTGGGATATGTGCGGCCGCAGGACGCGGCGACGGCGCAGACCTATGCGCGCGAGATCCTGAAGGCGGCAGGCATTTCGGCTTCGGTGGATTGGGCGTGTGAGGACGCGGGCGTTGTCGTCACGGCATCGTTCCCCACGGCAGGCGTGCCCGTCTTCAACCGCACCCTGACCCTCATTTTTCGGGAACAGGATGTCGAGGTCGCGGGCTGGTGGACGTTCGGTATGCCCTATATCACAAAGAGTGGGAATTATGTGGCGTTTTCGGCGACCGATGCCCTGTTCAATCTGATCTCGAAAAATGAAGTGACCGAGATCGATAAAATGGAGCTTGGTTTTTTGCTCAGTGAGAGCGGCGGCGGGCGCGTGCAGATGACGCCCGGCTGGCGTGTGGAAACGAACGCCGGTTCATTTTTCGTCGATTCGCTCAAAAAATCCAGTGTTTCGGTGTAAAAAACTTTCGGGGATACAGTAAAAGGTTTTGCAATTTCAGGTTGTTTATGGTAAAATAGATAATGCATGAAATTTGCACAAGAGGAACGGTTTGAGAACCATTTTGATATACTGTGGGAAAAGGCAGCCGTGCGCTGCGCTCCCGAATTTTGGAACGAAACGTTAAGGAGACGGTTGACTTGACGAAATATGTAATCAACGGCGGTAAGCCTTTAAATGGAGAAGTAACGATCAGCGGCGCGAAAAATGCGGCAGTCGCGATCGTACCGGCGGCACTGCTCGTAGACGGCCCGTGCCGCATCGAGAATGTACCCAAGATCATCGATGTCACATTGCAGCTTGAGATCCTGCGCGAGCTCGGCGTATCCATCCGCCTGCTCAATGCCTCTACGGTCGAGGTGTGCGGTGACTGCGTGCCCGATGCCAAGATCCCTTATGAGCTGATGCGCAAGATCCGCGCGTCCTATTACCTCATCGGTGTCCTGCTCGGCAAGTACCATAAGGCAGAGGTCGCGATGCCTGGCGGCTGTAATTTTGGCGGTATCCGTCCGATCGATCAGCATATCAAGGGCTTTGAGGCACTGGGCGCGACGGTATCCATCCGCGAGGGCGGTTATATCCATGCGGAAGCGCCCAATGGCCTGCATGGCGCACATATCTATTTCGATGTGGTCTCTGTAGGTGCGACCATCAATATCATGCTGGCAGCCGTACTGGCTGAGGGCATGACGGTCATCGAGAACGCGGCAAAGGAACCCCATATCGTAGATCTTGCGAACTTCCTCAATGCCATGGGCGCAGATGTCAAGGGCGCAGGCACGGATGTCATCAAGATCCGTGGTGTCAAGTCCCTGCATGGCGGCACCCATTCCATCATCCCTGACCAGATCGAGGCAGGGACCTTTATGGCTGCGGTCGCAGCGACCGGCGGTCAGGTGCTCATCAAGAACGTCATCCCGAAGCATCTGGAGTGCATCACGGCAAAGCTGACCGAGATGGGCGTTGAGATCACCGAGTTCGACGATTCTATTTTGGTGCGCCGCACGGAAAAGCTCAACAAGACCAATGTAAAGACCTTGCCGTACCCCGGTTTCCCGACCGATATGCAGCCGCAGCTGACAACGGCACTGTGTCTGGCAGAGGGCACGAGCATCGTGACCGAGGGTGTCTGGGACAATCGCTACCGCTACACCGAGGAGCTTCTGCGCATGGGTGCGAATATCCATGTGGACGGCAAGATCGCGGTGGTCGAGGGCGTGCCTGAGCTGAAGGCGGCACCGGTGCGCGCATTTGACCTGCGTGCAGGCGCGGCGATGGTCATTGCGGGCCTCGCGGCAAAGGGTGTGACCGAGGTGGAGCAGGTCACGTTCATTGAACGCGGTTATGAAAACCTCGTAGAAAAGCTGGTCGGTCTGGGCGCGGATATGTACCGTTCAGAAATTCCGGATACCAGCGAGCGCACTTCGATCGTATCTGCAAACTAAATGTAAGGAGGCGGAGGATGTGTTTCTTCTGCCTCTTTCTTGTTTAGGGGCGATCCGAAAAGTCGAAATTCCAGTCTTTTTCACAGCACATGGCATCTGCACACGCACTGTGAAAAATTCGTCGATTTCTTTGTTTTCAGATACGCCCCAGATAGAATAGGAAATGACAATGAATGATCTATATTATGGACTTGCAAGCGGTTCGGCAGGCAATGCCGGTCTATTGGTATTAGACGATACCTATTTGCTCATTGACCTTGGCGTGTCGGTGCGGCGGCTCAAGACCCTGTTGGGGGAGCAGGGGCTCACCATTGAGGATCTGGACGCCGTACTCATCACGCATGAGCACAGCGACCATATCAAGGGACTTGCAACGTTTGTGAAAAATTATGATACCCCCATCTATACGGCGTGCGGTACGGCGGAAGCCCTGCTGGAAAAATATCCGGCGGCACGC
The DNA here is from genome assembly GCA_029257685.1 of Butyricicoccus sp. GTDB lineage: Bacteria > Bacillota > Clostridia > Oscillospirales > Butyricicoccaceae > Butyricicoccus. The sequence continues at coordinate 1,518 of JARIAV010000330.1, read as the reverse complement.
GAGCAGCTCAGACCGTTCTATGCCGGTGCATCGTTTGCGGTGGGTGCGGTAAAGGTCACAAGTTTTGCAACACCGCACGATGCCGCAGACAGTACAGGATTTCGCTTTACAGGGAGACAGTGTGACTTCGGCTATCTGACCGATGTGGGGTTCCTGCCGGAATCGGTGCGGCAGGCGCTTCTGGGGTGTGATGCGGTGGTGCTGGAATCCAACCATGATCCCGAAATGCTGGTGCATGGGCCGTATCCGCTCTATTTGCAGGAGCGTGTGGCAGGGCCGCGGGGGCATCTTTCCAACGCGGACTGCGCGCGTTTTGCGGTGGAGCTGGTGCAGCATGGCGCACAGCAGCTGATCCTGTCCCATCTGAGCGACAAGAACAATACGCCTGCAATGGCAAGGATGGAGACCGAGGCAGCACTTATGGCACATAAGCTGGGGTGTGCGCTCACCGTTGCGCCCAAGGATGCGATGGAAATGCCCATCCCGCTCGCCGGAAAGGAAGTGTGCGTATGCTGTCCGTCAGCCTGATCTGTGTAGGGAAGCTGGGAGAAAAGTTCTGGAAGCAGGCGTGTGATGAGTATATCAAGCGTTTGCAGGCGTACTGCAAGCTGGAGGTCATCGAGCTGCCCGAACAGAAGCTGCCCGACCGCCCCTCGGCAGGGCAGTTGGATGCTGCGCTCAAAAAGGAAGCACAGCTCATTGGGAGCAAGATCCCACAGGGGGCGGCGGTCATTGCCATGTGTGTGGAGGGCAAAACGATGTCGAGCGAAGCACTGGCGCAGACCATTGGGAATTTGACGGTGTCGGGCACGAGTAAGCTCGCGGTGCTGATCGGCGGCTCATGCGGTATGGATGAAGCGCTCAAGCGGCAGGCGAAGCTGCGCCTGTCCATGTCGCCCATGACGTTTCCGCATCATCTGGCACGGGTGATGGTACTGGAGCAGATCTACCGTGCGCTCAATATTCTGGAGGGTGGAAAGTACCACAAGTAAGGAGATGTGGAGATAAGAAAAATCGTGGGTGGCACAAAGGGGTGGAATCGGTATCCGATATATTGACATGGACGGATAATAATTGTATACTGATTCCGATGAAAATTGGGATATCCATTGGATTTTCATTTGTGTTAAAAGAGATTTGCTTCAAAGCAAATGGGAATGTTTTTTGGAACGTCCGTAGGGTTTTTCTTTCTGATAAAAAGGATTTGCTTGGAAGCAAGAGAGAATGTTTTTGGGAATCCGTAGGGTTTTCCTTTTTGCTAAAAAAGATTTGCTTCAAAGCAAAGGGAGAAGTGTCGCGGCCGCGCGACGGCGGCCAAAGAGCTGGAAACCTTGCGGTTTCCTCTGCCCTTTGGAATCCTCCCCATCCCTCTCCATCAGATTTGCCTTTCAGCCGCCGAAAGGGTGTGAAAGTATGAGCTCCGCCACGGGCGGGTCTTCCGAGGTCGGTTCGTTTCTGCGGCAATGCCCCAAGGGTGTGAATGTATGAGCTCCGCCACAGGCGGGTTTTATCGAGCCT
>JARIAV010000303.1 GCA_029257685.1 Butyricicoccus sp. | reverse complement strand
GTAATTCAAGAAGCTGCACCCCAATATTGAGGGGATCAATAATCTGACCCAGCCGGAATACTCCTACGCAACGCAGGTAGCAATCTGGGCAACCTGTGGACAGGTATCTGTTCCGGGGACGCAGTTTACTGCTGGACGTACAAAACTTATCAAGCCTACTTCGGATGCACAGGAAAAGCGCGTATATCAGTCTATGGAAGCGATCCTCAAAGATTGCGCATATTGGACAAAGCCGCTCTATGAGGGCTTGTATATCCATGCTGAGGAGAAAAAGCTGGGAAATGCGGTAAAGGTTCCTGTACAAAAAGGAGAGCATGGACTGGAAGAAGCTGCAAAAAACAATGTAGCAGGTATCAAAAAGGAAAATATCGGCGGCAAAGAGTATTATACCCGCCAGATGTTCGCCTCATCTGCAACTTCTACCTTCCGTGGGGGATATTGCATCTATATTTACTCCCCAGATGCACCAGCTGGAACGATTTTTACGGATACCAGCAACAAGCCACTGGAAACTGAGTCTCGGTGGGGAACAACGATGTATAAGATCCCTACCCCAAAGGACACACCCACAGACCTGAACGCCAACGGATCTGCCTATATGGGAGCCTTTAAGGTGTGCCTGCCAGCGGACAAGACAGCAGCTACTGGTAAAATTACATTAAAGGCAAATGCAGTTGTCACGCTGTATAATCTGTATCTTGCATACAATCCGGACAAGTCCGAACAGAGTTATATCATCTCAGATCCATCTTCGGATACCCGTGAAGCAGATGGCTCTGTGGACTGGAATATTTTTACTGATTTAACCAAAGACAAAGCCAGCCTTGAAGTTGTGAAGGTAGACGGTACAGGCAATCCATTGTCAGGTGTAGAGTTTACCCTCAAGGGCGATGGTGGCACAACCAAGACCGGCACAACGGATGAGCAGGGCAAAATCGAATGGACAGATCTTCCGGCAGATGAAAAGTATACGCTGGAGGAGACCAAGGCCCCAGATGGATATGCGATCGTTAACCCAATCAATGTCACGCTCAAAGCCGGACAGTCCGAACAGGTCACCGTACAGAATACGACAGGAAAAACCTTCAAAATCAAAAAGATCGACGCTCAAAATAATGCATCTCTGGAGGGTGCAGTTTTTGAATTTGCGCAGATCGACGGCGGCTTTAAGACCACCGGCACGACCGGCTTTGACGGCATGATTTCTTTTACGGGCGGTGAGCTGCCGTTTGGCAGCTATCGTGTGACAGAGATCAATCCCCCGGAAGGCTATGATAAGGATACCAATGTACAGACCGTGGAATGGACAGGAAAACAAGATGTACTTCTGACCTTCAAAAATGTGCGCAAAACTACGATTGTAATTTCTAAGGTCGATGCAGATACAGGTGTATCTCTTCCGGGCGCAGTCTTCGATGTCTATAAAGATGGTCAAAAGATCACAACTGTTAAGACAGATGACGCAGGTGAGGCTCGTGTTTCCGGTATCGCGCAAGAGGGATACTATGAATTTGAGGAAATTGCAGCACCGGAAGGGTATCAGATTGATCCTACCCGTCACGGAATCCATGTAGATCCCTATAACCCTGCAACAGATGATGACCCTGTACTCGTTATCAAGAACCATAAAAACCCAAGCCTGAAAATCATTAAGGTAGATCTGACGACCAATCAGAGATTACCAAACGTCACCTTTGAGGTGTATAAGGATAGTACATTGCTGGGAACTTATCAGACAGATGAAAACGGAGAAATCAATCTCTATAATCTCGAACCTGGAACGTATCTGGTGAAGGAAGTTGCATCTGATGATAACCATGTCGTCAATTCTACACCGCAGCAGATCGAGCTGAAGGCAGGGCAAAAGGAGACACAGGTGCTCATTTTCACGAACTCCTTAAAGCCCGGTATGCACTTGATTAAGGTGGATTCCGAGACGATGAAGCCTCTGCCAAACGCAAAGTTCAAAATTTCCAAGGTCGGCGGCAGCTTCAGTCAGGAATTCACGACAGATGAAAAGGGTGAAATCGACCTGTCCAAGTTGGAGCCGGGCGCGTATGAGGTACAGGAAATTGATGCTCCAGATGGATACTTGATTGACCATTCTGTTCGCATCATTCAGCTGAATCCCGATCAAACCGCACAGTTTGTATTCACCAACACCAAGAAGCCGGAACTGGAAATCGTTAAGCGTGACCCAGACAACGACAAGCCGCTTGGCGGGGCATCTTTCCGCATTGCAAAGATCGAGGATGGCAGCCATTATCTCGACCGCGTGACCGATGAGCAGGGTAAGATTCACATTTCTGGTCTGGAACCCGGAATTTATTCCATTCAGGAAATGACACCACCTCCTGGATATGTCCTCAACGATACAGAATATCATGTGGAACTGTTCCCCGGAAAGACCTCTCAAATTGTGATCCACAACTACAAAAAGCCAAACCTGAAAATCACCAAGCTGGACGCGATCACAGGTGAGCCGGTTCCGGGTGTACAGTTCAAGGTCAATAAGGTCGATGGTTCCACATTGACAACCGTTACAACCGGTCCGGACGGCACAGCACTCTTGGAAGCACTTGATCCCGGTGTATATCAGGTTACGGAAGTATCTGTTCCTGATGAGTATCTGCTCAACAAAACACCGCAGCTGATTACTCTGGTTCCAAATGAGACAGGCGAAGTGGTATTCAAAAACTATAAGAAGCCAAGCCTGACCATTGAAAAACGGGACAGCATTACAAAAGATCTGCTCAGCGGTGCAAAGTTCAAAGTCACTTACGGAAGCAATGATACTTTCACAGGCGAACTGAACGAACTTGGTATTTTTACCACAGATACAAACGGACAGATCCTCATGGAGAAGTTAAAGGACGGCTGGTATCGGGTAGAAGAAATCGAACCACCTGCTGGCTATGCGTTGAAGGAGCCTCATGTACAGCAGATCTATATCGAAGCTGGTCGCCCGAAGCTGCTGACCTTTGAGAATACCCCTCTGTCCGGCATCGTAATCAAAAAGATTGATGCAGACACTGGAAAGCCGCTGGAAGGCGCATGGTTCCGCGTCCGCTTCCTGGGCGGTACATCCGGTACAGGTGGTACTGTGATCGGTGAGTATGTCACCAGTGCCAATGGCACAGCCGTTATCACTGGGCTGAAAGCAGGCACTTATGTAATCGAAGAAATCAGTGCTCCAGATGGATATGTTATCAACGACAGTGCCAAGACGGTCTATATCAGCGGCAAGGAACAAGACGTTATCACGGTTGTCTTTGGCAATGACAAGATGGGTAGTCTGCTCATCAAGAAGGTTGACAGCGAAACAAAAGAGCCGCTGTCTGACGTAGAATTTTTGGTCACAAACAGCGATGGCGGTGTGATCGGTAATGCAAATGGTAAGTATGTCACCGATTCCAGCGGTACAATTTTGATTGATCGTTTGGAGCCGGGCATGACAGTTGTTGTCAAGGAGATCCGCACGAAGGACGGATACATTCTGGACGATACGCCACAGACCATTAAGATCAAAGCCAACGAAACCATGACATTGGAATTCCGCAATACCCGTAAAGGCTGTCTGACGATTACAAAAATCGACAGCGTAACTCACAAGCCGATTCCAGGCGTTAAGTTTGAAATTAAGGGATGCAACGGCTGTGAATTCCCGGCAGGCGAATATATCACAGATGCAAACGGACAGATCAAACTGAAAGACGTACCAACCGGCTGCTATTCCATTTTGGAAAAGGAAGCACCGGAAGGCTATATCCTGAACGGACAGCCGCAGACCATCAAGGTCAAAGGCGGGGACTGTAACGCGATCACCATCGAGAATAAACCTCTTGGCGGTCTGGTCATCAAGAAGATGGACGCAAAGACAAAAGAGCCGCTGTCTGATGTTATCTTTAAGGTTACAACAGCGGACGGTGCAGTTGTCGGCACTGGCAACGGCGAATACCGTACAGACGAGAATGGATACATCTCGATCCCCGATCTGAAACCGGGTGGCTATGTGGTCAAGGAAGTTAAGGCAAAAGATGGATATGTACTGGACGACACACCCAAAACCATTGAAATCAAGGATCACAAGCTGTACACGCTGGAGTTCTTCAACCAGCCGTATGGTAATCTGATTATCGTCAAAAAGGATGCCGTCACAGGAGAACCGCTGGAGGGCGTAGAATTTGAAGTCACCACATCCAGTGGCAGCTTTGTTCCGAACGCAGGCGGTGAAATCACCTCGAATGGCATCTACAAGACAGATTCAACCGGACAGATCAAGATCACCAATCTCAAGCCGGATACCTACGTTGTCAAGGAAATCAAGACCCTTCCCGGATACGTTCTGGACAGCACACCGCAGACCGTGGTTGTCAACCCGAATGATACCCAGACATTGACTTTCACCAACCAGCCGTATGGCGGTCTCCTTATCAAAAAGATCGACAAGGTGACACATAAACCGATCGCTGGTGTTACATTCCAAATTACAGCATCAGACGGTGCTGTTGTAGGAAGCAGCAATGGTTTGCATAAAACCGATTCTGCTGGCACAATCCGTATTTCTCCGATCAAGCCGGGCACATACATCGTCAAGGAAGTAGAAGCTGCTCCGGGCTATATTTTGGACGACGCTGCAAAGCAAATCGAAATCAAGGATCACAAGCTGTATGAACTGGAATTTATGAATGTACCGATCGGCGGTCTGACCATCATCAAAACAGATGAGGACAGCGGCAAGCGCATCGAGGGCGTTACCTTTGAAGTGCGCAAGCAGAACGGTGAAATCATTGGAACCTATGTGACAGATCAGAACGGCTTGATCCAAATTCCGGATCTGTCCGCTGGCTGGTATGAGGTCACAGAGACAAAGCCTGCCAAGGGATATCTGGATCATACGACACCGCAGCGCGTAGAGGTAAAGGACGGCAGTGCCGCTGAGCTGAAGATCACGAATAAGAAGGCATCATCCATACTTATCAAGAAGATCGACAGCGCAACCAAGAAGGGCATTGCAGGTGTTACATTCCTGATTTCCGATGCAAACCAGAATCCCATTAAGCAAGTCACCACAGATCAGAACGGATACATCTATGTAGATGGCGGCTTGACGGACGGAAAGTATTTTATTCGTGAGATCCAGCAGGCAGAAGGTTATATCCGTGATGACACAGTAAAGACTTTCTACATTGAAGCTGGTGCAACCAGTGAGATCGTATGGGAAAATACATCCGTTGCTGCACAGATCCAGATCACGAAGAAGTCAGCCGATGACAATGCAATCAACGGCTTGCCTGCTGGTACATTGCTGGAGGGTGCGGTTTTTGAGGTCTACGATAAAGCAAATAACGTTGTAGATACCATGACTACGAATGAGCGCGGCATTGCCTCGTCCAGACCGCTGCCGCTGGGACGCTATACCGTGCGCGAGGTCAAAGCACCAAACTACTATGGCATCAATCCAAACACCTTTACAGCAGATCTTGAGTTTGAAGGACAGATCGTGCGGTTCGACGTACTGGATGAATCACAGTTCACAAATGTGAGCATCACAAAGCGTGGCTATCAGCAGGCAATGAGTGGACAGGAGATCCGCTATGATTTTTCCAATATCTCCAACAACTCAACCGTCAATCTGAATAGCTTCTACTGGCGCGATACGCTCCCCTATGTAGCGCGTCTGCAAAAGATCGTGACAGGCACATACAATCAGCAGCTGTCCTATAAGATCACTTATAAGACCAATCTGCGCGGCTATACAACGCTGGCAGATAATCTGCTGACCAGCCGCAATTATGTATTCGACGCATCTCCAGTTGCACTTGGACTGGCTTCCAATGAGTATGTGACAGAGGTTATGTTCTCCTTCGGTGTAGTCCGTCCGGGATTCGGAAACGTTGAAGCACCGCAAATGTATTGCAGATTGCTCAATGGTCTTGCAAACAATGCTCAATTTGTCAATCAGGCAGATGTAGGCGGTCTGAATGGCAAGCAATGGATCATGGGAACTGACCGTTGGGTCACAAAGGTATACAATCCCAAGCCAAAGCCGGCTCCGAAGCTGCCACGCACGGGGTACTAATATGTGAAAAACTTTGTGACTTGGATGAAGCAAAACAGCACCACCCTAACTTGGGTGGTGTTGTTTATTCCCATCCTCTGGCTTGTAATCTTGGCTGCCCAGTGCGCTGATATCAGCCAAAACATATTTGACTGGTTTTCCTTATTCACGAATGCACTCAACAATCCATTCTTCCTGCGTTGGACACCACAGACCCCACGGTTTATTGCCTGTGCAGGCGTGATCTATGGATTTTTTATCGCACTGCATTATTCTGAAAAGGGGAAACGCCGTCCCGGAGAAGAACACGGATCGGCTCAATGGGGAAATGCCGCACAACTCAATGCGAGATATCGGGATCACAAAGCACCTACCCAGAATGTCATCTTGACCCAGCTTGTGCAGCTTGGAATGGATAGCTACAAACATAGGCGCAATCTGAATGTAATGGTCATTGGTGGATCAGGTGCTGGTAAAACAAGATTCTATGTTATCCCTAATCTGCTGCAATGTAACTGTTCGTATATCATAGCAGACCCAAAAGGAGAGCTGCTCCGTGCAGTGGGAGGCTTGCTGAAAGAGCAGGGATATGATGTAAAAGTCATCAACCTTGTCGAAATGGAGAAGTCAGATGGATATAATCCGTTTCACTATCTCAAATCAGACAGTGATGCAATCAAACTTATCACCAATCTGATCCGTAACACAACGCCTAAAAATGCTTCCCAAAATGATCCGTTTTGGGAAAAATCCGAAACAGCTCTACTCACGGCTTTTGTGTTGTATCTCATGCATGAAGCAAGAGAGGAAGATCAAAACTTTTCCATGGTTATGTATTTGATTGAAAATGCCGCAACCAAGGAAGATGATGAGCAATATCAGAGTCCGGTTGATATGTTGTTTGAAGATCTGGAAAATCATGATCCGAACAATATTGCAGTGCGATACTACAAGGTATTTAAGCAAAGCGCGGGCAAAACTGCCAAGTCGATTTTGGTTTCCGCTGCTGTCCGACTGGCGGTTTTTAATCTGCCGGAAATCGCATATATCACCGATCATGATGATATGGATCTCAGCACACTTGGAGACCGAAAGCAAGCAATCTTTGCCGTAATTCCAGACAACGATACCAGCTTTAACTTTCTTGTTGGTATGCTATATTCACAAGCATTTCAGGCTTTATACTATCAAGCTGATCACCATTATCATGGCAGATTGCCTGTACATGTCCATGTTATCATGGACGAATTCGCAAACGTCGCATTGCCGGATAACTTCGAACGCGTTCTTGCCACAATGCGCAGCCGTGAAATATCGGTCAGTATTATTCTGCAAAATTTGGCGCAGCTCAAA
>JARIAV010000234.1 GCA_029257685.1 Butyricicoccus sp. | reverse complement strand
CTGAACCGTGCTTCTATGGCTACCATCATCAACCCAGATGACAAGAATGCAGTTGAGGCTGCTCTGCGACTCAAGGACGAGACCGGCTGTGAAGTCGTTGTTGTAACCATGGGTCCCCCACCGGCAGAGGGCATGCTGCGTGAGCTGCTCGCAATGGGCGCTGACCGCGGTGTTCTGGTTTCCTCTCGTGAGTTCGGCGGTTCCGATACCTTCGCAACCTCTCAGATCCTCGCTGCTGCAGTGAAGAAGGTCGGCGTTGGCGAAGGCGATATCGTATTCTGCGGCCGTCAGGCAATCGACGGTGATACTGCACAGGTTGGCTCTCAGATCGCTGAGAAGCTGGATATCCCGCAGGTTTCCTACGCAGCAGATATCAAGCTGGAAGGCAGCAAGGTCACCGTGAAGCGTATGCTGGAAGATGGCTACATGACCATCGAGACCCAGACCCCTTGCCTCGTGACCTGCATCAAGGAGCTCAATGAGCCCCGTTACATGTCCGTTGGCGGCATCTTCGACTGCTTCCAGAAGCCGGTCGAGCTGTACGACTACAACACTTTGAAGGATGATCCGCTGATCGAGGTAGACACCATCGGTCTGAAGGGTTCCCCGACAAACGTATTCAAGTCCTTCACACCTCCGCAGAAGGGTCAGGGCCGTATGCTGGAAGGTGCAGACAAGAACACTGCTGCTGAGCTGGCTGCTGAGCTGCTCAAGAAGCACATCATCTGATTGAAAGGGGATTCTTACAATGGCTGAATTTAACAATACAAATCTGGCTGATTTCTCCGGCGTATGGGTATTCTGTGAGCAGCGTCAGGGCGAGCTCCAGCCGACCGTACTGGAGCTGATCTCCGAGGGACGTAAGCTGGCAGACGACATGGGCGTAGAGCTGTGCGGCCTGCTGCTGGGTGATGACGTTTCCGGCATGGCAAAGGAAATCGGCGCTTATGGTGCAGACAAGGTTTATGTCTGCGAGGATAAGAATCTGGCAACCTACACCACCGACGCATATGCAAAGGTCATCTGCGACGTTGTTATGGACAAGAAGCCGGAGATCTTCCTGATGGCTGCAACCAACATCGGCCGCGATCTGGGCCCGCGCTGCGCAGCACGCCTGCACACCGGTCTGACCGCAGACAGCACCCATCTGGATGTTGATGTACAGAAGTACATCAGCTTCCTGAAGGAGAACTCCACGCTGCCGGAAGCACAGTATGCGAACATCAAGATGGATGACCGCAACCTGAAGATGACCCGTCCGGCATTCGGCGGCCACCTGATGGCAACCATCATCTGCCCGCGCTTCCGTCCGCAGATGGCAACCGTTCGTCCGGGCGTTATGAAGAAGGGCGAATATGATGAGGCAAAGGCAAATGCAGTTCAGGTTGAAAAGCTGGCTGTTTCCCTGTCTGAGGCAGACATCAAGACCAAGGTCGTTGAGATCGTCAAGGAAGCAAAGGAGCTCGTTGACCTGACCGGCGCAGAAGTTATCGTTGCAGTTGGCCGCGGTATCTCCAAGAACGTAGAGGAAGGCATCAAGCTGGCAAAGGAACTCGCTGCTGAATTTAATGGCGGCGTTCTGGGCGGCTCCCGTGCTGCAACCGACGCTGGCTGGCTGACTGCTGACCATCAGGTTGGTCAGACGGGTAAGACCGTACATCCGAAGCTGTACATTGCGCTGGGTATCTCCGGTGCGATCCAGCATAAGGCTGGTATGCAGGATTCCGAGTGCATCGTTGCTGTAAACAAGAGCGATACCGCTCCGATCTTCGACGTTGCAGACTACGGCATCTGTGGTGACCTGTTCAAGGTCGTTCCGCTGATGATCGACGCGATCCGCGCTGCAAAG
>JARIAV010000191.1 GCA_029257685.1 Butyricicoccus sp. | reverse complement strand
TCACACCCTTTCGGCGGCACCTAGGTGAATCTGATGGAGGGGGAGTGTTGGATTCATAAGGACAAGAACCGCAAGGTTATAGTCCTTATGCCGCCGTCGCGCGGCCGCGACACGTTACTTTTTGCTTCCAAGCAAATCTTTTTTAGCAGAAAGGAAAACCCAACGGACGTTCCAAAAAATACTTTATCTTGTTCGTATGAAAGAGCCTGCACCGCACCAGCTTGTAAAAAGGGCTGAAGAAGACCCGCCCTGCGGCGGAGGTCATACATTCACACCCTTGGGGCAAGACGCAGAAAGAATCCGATCTGCGAAAACCCCGCCTGTGGCGGAGTTCATACTTTCACACCCTTTCGGCGGCACCTAGGTGAATCTGATGGAGGGGGAGTGTTGGATTCATAAGGACAAGAACCGCAAGGTTATAGTCCTTATGCCGCCGTCGCGCGGCCGCGACACGTTGCTCTTTGCTTTGAAGCAAATCCTTTTTAACGGAAAAGAAAACCTTACGGATATTCCAAAACTGTTCTCTTTGCTTCCAAGCAAATTCATTTAGCAGAAATGAAAATCCTACGGATTTCAAAACACTCCGCAGTATGTGCAAGCAGAAAACCGCCGCTGTTGTCGGCGCGACGTCCGAGTGCGCATTCGGGCTGAAAAATCACTTTCATTTTCCCTCACTGGATAGTGGAAGTGTAAGAACACATTTTGCCCCCTCTTTGGTGTTGCAGAAAGCAGCTGTCCCACCATGCAGCTCAATGATCTGCCGCACAATAGCCAACCCCAACCCATGCGTGGGCAGCTCCTTCTCCAACGGACGATTCAGCGCATTCAGTACCTCCTGCGGATACCCACCCCCCGTATCACAGATGGAAAGCATGAAACAACTCCCGTTGGTCTCCAAACGGATCTCGATCTCCGTTCCCGCTGGCGTATGCTGCATACTGTTTGCAATCAGATTCCGGATCGCACGTTCCAACAGAGCAGGGTCAGCTTCGAGTGCAGTTCCCTCGCAGGCATGGGAGATTTCCAGAGAAAGGGCAAGGGTCGGCTGCTGATTGAGAAATTCCGTCACAAGCTGGCGCAGCAGGGCAGACAGGGACAGCACTTCTCGGCGCAGGGGCTGCGCCTCATAGGTCAGCTTGGAGGCAAGGTTCAGATCCTCGATCAGACGGCGCAGACGTTCCCCCTGTATGCGGATCGTCCGCGCCTTTTGCGTGTATGCAGGTGTGCTGTTTGGGTCAGCTTCCAGCTGTGCCGCCGTGCCCAGAATGATGGTCAGGGGCGTGCGGACATCATGAGATACCCCGGCGATCCATTCCGTGCGCATCCGATCGCGGCGGTTGAGCAGCTCCTGCTTGTGCCGCAAATGAACAGAGGTCATGTTGAGATCGTGACACAGACTGCTGAATACCCCCTTTTCAGGCAGGAAAACGGACTGCTCCTCTGCAAGATCGGAAAGTCCGCCTGCAATGCGCCGAATGGAGCGGAAAAAGCGGATACTGCTGAGTAAGATGAGCAGGATCGCAAGCAGCAGATTACATGCGACCCAGACAGGAAATTTCCGCAGCAGGTCGTTCAGGGTGTGGAAATCCATTTCCACCGGATATTTCCACCGTGACCCCTTGGGATTGGCAAGCACGAGTAAACAGTCGCCTTTTTGATAAGCGTAGACCGGATAATCCGCGAGATACCAGCGTGTAAAGGAGGCGACCTGTGCAGGGGAGTAGCGGTGGTTCAGCGTATCAGGCAGCCGATCCGACCATACGACCTGCCCTTCGGGATCGAGCAGCATTGCCCATGCATAGTTTTCTTGCATATCTTGCAGGGCGCTTTCGGGCAGTGTCCAGCCAGCGGAGGTCTGTACAAGGGCGTGCGTCAGATCGCGGATATGGTATTCCATCGGCGTGCGTTGGCTTTGGGTGACAGTTATGGTATAGCTTACGAGGGCGGCAACATTCACGCCGATGAGCAGCAGCAGGACACCGACCGCCGAGAGTGCATAGCGCACGATGATTTGAAGCAGGGTCTTCATGGTTCACGCTCCAGCCTGTAGCCCAGACCGCGCACGGTGCGCAGCCAGACCGGATTGGAGGGATCGCGTTCGATCTTCTCGCGCAGGCGGCGGATATGAACCATCAGCGTATTTTCATAGCCAAAAACGCCGTCGTTCCATGCCGCCTGACAGAGTGCATCAATGGTCACGATGTTGCCGCGGGACTCTGCCAGCTTGCGCAGCAGCGCGGTCTCCTTTGCGGTGAGGGCGGTGTCCGGACGATCGGGATGGTGTACCATGCCCGAAGCCCAGTTGACCGTTACCGCGCCAAGGCGCAGGATGGGGGGCGCACTGGTGAGGTGATAGGTGCGCTTGAGTACCGCAGTCAGCCGCAGGATGAGTTCATCAGGCAGGAATGGCTTGGTGATATAGTCATCTGCGCCCAGACCCAAGCCGTGCAGCCGATCGACATCGGCATCGCGTGCAGACAAAAACAGAGTGGGGACATTGGTTGTCTGCCGCATTTCCTGCATGAGAGAAAAGCCGTCCCCATCGGGTAAATTGATATCGAGCAGGACAGCCTGCGGCTGATGCAGGGAAAACAGATGCCGTGCCTCGCGGCAGTCTCCCGCACTGAACAGCGTGGAAAAGCCTGCACCATGCAGGATATCCAGAAGCATTTGGCGCAGATCGGGCGCATCTTCCACGATCAGGACAGAATATGTGCGTGTTTCATCCATAGGAAGCCCCTCCTTTGCTGTTATTGTACCATAGTTTCGCGAGACGTGGGGGCGGACAGGGAAAAATTAAGGAAAATGTAAGGCAGACGTCAGGCTGCTGTAAGATTCGTATGCTATGCTGGAAGCACAGAAAAGGAGTGAGCAATATGAATCTTGTGGAAACGAATGGACTATGCAAGCAGTATGGCAATGTGATGCGTGTCAAGGACTTGGATCTGCGCGTGCCAGAGGGTGCGATCTATGGCTTTTTGGGGCCGAACGGTGCAGGCAAGTCCACGACACTCAAAATGATTTTGGGGCTTGCGCGTCCGACCAGCGGTGAGATCCGTATTTTTGGGGAGTGTGCACGGGCAGACAATCGCTTACAGCTGCTGCGGCAGATCGGTTCTCTCATTGAATCGCCTTCATATTATGGGCATCTGACAGCGGCAGAGAATCTGGAGATCATTCGAGAGCTGCGCGGCTTACCCAAGGAAAGCATTGATGCGGTCTTGTCCATCGTGCGCCTTGACCAGCAAAAGGGCAAGCGGGTGTCGCAGTTTTCGCTGGGCATGAAGCAGCGGCTGGGACTTGCCGCCGCGCTCATCAGCCAGCCGCGGCTGCTGATTTTGGACGAACCCACCAACGGGCTCGATCCGGCAGGCATTCAGGAGATGCGCGAGCTGATCCTGTCCCTGCCAGAGCGGTACGGCATGACGGTGCTGGTATCCTCGCATCTGCTGTCCGAGATCGACCAGCTTGCCACCCATGTGGGCGTGATCGCAGAGGGACAGCTGGTGTATCAGGACAGTCTGGAAAAACTGCACCTGCGCAGTGCGCACCATCTGGCACTTCGCACGACGGACAATGCCTTGGCGTATGCGCGTCTCAGGGGGCAGGGGGTCAAGGCGGAGCAGCAGGCGGATTGGCTCATCCTGCCGCCGCTCGATGACCGCGCGACAGCGATCGTGACGCGCACCCTGCAAAATCAAAACATTGATCTTTTGCGGTTGGAGGAGCGAAAAAAGAGCTTGGAGGATATCTTCTTGGAGTTGACAGGTGGGGCGGTGAGCTTATGACAACGGCATTGCGGATGGAATTTTTGAAAAACAAACGTCGCGGACTGCTGCTCACCGCACTGATGATGCTTGCATTTGAATGTGCATGGATCTATCTTGCATTTCGCGATCCGAGTGCACAGGAGCTGGAAATTGGCTGGATGGAGCTTTTATACCAAGTACCGGCATTGAATTCGATCGTGTTTCCGATCACAGCGGCGATCATCGCCTCGCGCCTTGCGGATGTAGAGCATAAGGGAAGTGCGTGGAAGCTGCTGGAAACGGTACAGCGTCCACAGACGCTCTTTTATGCAAAGTTTTTATGCGGCGGCTGGTATCTGGTGCTGTCTGTTGCATGGCTCATGGGCAGTATGCTGTTTTGCGGATATCAACTGGGTTACATGGGCACACCGGATCTGACAAAATTTGCGCTGTTCTTTGTGTTCCAGCTTGCGGTTGCGCTTGAGATCTTTGTGTTCCAGCTTGTGCTGTCCATTTCCGTACCGAACCAGATGATCTCGCTTGCCATCGGGTGCGGCGGTTCGTTTCTTGGGCTGCTTTTGCTGTTCGTCCCGATCCGGCTCCTGCAATACGGATTGCCGTGGGGACACGCGGGCCTGTTATACCTTGTGTATATGGTATCCTGGGATCCAGAGACGCGCATTTTGGAGCTCGCCTATCTGGACATCAACTGGGCTGGCTTTGCGCTGACGGTCTGTGCCATCGTGATATGGCTCATCATTGGCGGACGTATGCTGGAAAGAAAAGAGGTGTGAGAAGATGTTTTTCACTGTTTGGCGAGCGGAATGGCTCAAATTGCGGCATAGTCCGATGTGGATCGCTTTCATTTTGCTGCCCATGATTCCGGCTTTCTTTGGGACCGTCAATTATCTGGGCAATCTGGAGCTGCTCACGGACGGCTGGTATTCGCTCTGGACACAGCACACGCTGTTTTCCTGTTACTTCTTCCTGCCCCTTGTCATCGGCATTTACTGTGCCTATCTGTGGCGGCTGGAGCACAGCGGATACAACTGGAACCTCATGCTGACAACGCCGGTTTCGCGTTCCCTGCTCGTGCTGGGCAAGACAGCGAATGCAGCAGCCCTCACGGCGATGGTGGTGCTTTGGACGATCGCTTTGTATTTGGCGGCAGGTCTTGCCTGTGGATTTGGGGCAGATACGATCCCGTGGAAAGAATTGGCACAGTGGACGGCTGGCGGCATTGCAGGCGGGATCGCGGTATGTGCGGTGCAGATGTTCGCGGCACTGGTGATCCGTGCATTTGCGGTCTCGGCAGGGATCGCCCTCATTGGCGGTATCTCCGGACTTGCCATGCTCAGCAAGGGCTATGCCCTGTTCGATCCGTATGCGCTCCTGTGTCTTGGGATGAAAGCGAACAATCCCAATCAGGATATGCCGGTCATCGGGTTCGTGATCTCCTGTGTCGGGTTTTCTACGCTGTTCATCGGTGCAGCGGTGCTGTACTTGAAATATCAGGATGCAAAGACAGGATAAGCAAAAACGGATGCCGCAAGGCATCCGTTTTTGCTTATCCCTCATTTTGGGGAGCTGTATAAGAAAATTCACGCTGACGGATCTGGCTGAGGGTCAGGAGCTTGGTGTCGATGTACTCAGAAGAATAGAACAGCGGTACATTATCCGTATCATAGATGATGCTGTTCATGACGAGCAGGGGATAATGCTCACCAAACGCATACAGATCGGGCAGATGGTCGCTCGTGCATACATGCAGCTCCATCTTGTCCCATGCGACCTTGCGCCCACAGCGTTCATAGATCAGCTGAAAGAGAGAGTCCTCCGTGTTGGGGATGGGGGCATCGCCCCAGACCGCAGCAGGCAGGATATCTTCACAGTAGACACAGGGCTGTGCATCTGCATAGAATATTTTTTGTACGCGGATACACGAGGTGGCTTCTGGGATCTCCAGTGCGGCGGCAAGCTCAGGTGTCGCCGGAAAGACCTGCCAGCCCAGCATTTTGATATGCGGTGTGTAGCCGCTGCGTGTGATGATGTCCCCGAAGTGCATGGCAGGATTGATGGGGGCGGTCATACCGATACAGGTGCGGTTGACGAATGTTCCCTTGCCCTGTTTGCGCAGTACGACCCCCTCAGCGGCAAGCTCGTTGAGTGCGCTGCGTAAGGTCACACGGCTGACCCCGAGCATCTGGCAGAGCTGTTCCTCGCGCGGGAGCTTGTTGTCCTGTGTCAGATCCATGGAATGGATGTGTTCCAGAAGTGTTTGTTTTGTCTTTGTCTTGAGATCGATGCGATCGATTGTTTGCAGTGCCATAAAAGAGACCCCCATTTCTGTTTTAAGGATATCATGGTACTACCATAAAGTCAATCAGGGACGCCAAAAATAGAAGGCGTAACCCAGAATCATCATACTGAGGATCAGGATCGCGCTGCCGATATTGCACAGCACAGGGGTGGGTGCAAGGCAGGAGAGAAAGGAACCGATCCCCATGAGGAGGAGACCGAGGAATGCGATCCATTTATATCTGGTAAGATTTGTCTGCTGCTTCATGACGATACCTCCTTCAAGATTCTTTGAACAGCTTTGCAAGCAAAGGATAGATCACGACCGCGGCAAGGATGCCGTTGAGCGAGTCCAGACCGAAGTGGAAATGGGATAAGAGGACGACGACACCATAGGAAAGTGCCCATGTCAGCCAAGGGGAGATGGTCCAGTCGCGCAGATCAGCCTCGGAAAGCGGAGCATAAACGCCCTTGTGTACCAGATAGAAATCGGACAGGATGATGCCGGCGAGCGGGGGGACGATGACGCCGAGCACGTTCAGGAATGTGAACAGGGAGTCGATCTGGTAGGGTTTGGTGAGCGTCAGCAGGGCAGAGATCACAAGGATCCCGCTGATGAGCACCTTGCGGTCCATATGAAAGGCGTTCGAGAGATTGAGCGAGGTGGAGTAGATATTCGAGGCGTTGGTCGTGAAGATATTGGTGGTCATCAGGATGATCGAGGGGACGATCAATCCCAAGGTCAGCAGTACGCTGGTGAGGTCACTGTCGCCCACTGCGATCGAGGCGATCGCGCCGCAGATCACAAGCAGGCTGTTGCCGCCAACCAGTCCGACGAGCGCACTGAGTGCGGCTTGCCGTACACTCTTTGCATAGCGCATGATATCTGCGATGCAGGTGGCAGTCGATAAGATCCAAGTACCGATGACGATGGTGATCCCTCCTGCAAGGCTCATCGGATCGGAGGGGATAAATTCCGTGATGGCGGAGAATGCGCCTGCGACCCCGACCGATTTGATGGCGGTGGCAAGGGACAGGAAGATGATCGAGGGGATCGCGATATAGCCGAGGATCGTGATGGCGTTGATGCCGATGAGGGCAAAGATACCCATAGCCAGTGCGGAAACGATCATGGTGATGCCCTCTGCAATGGGGTCGAAGCCGAGGATCTGGGAGATGAAATGTCCGTAGGTCGCAGACTGGATGGTGTACCAGCCGATGTTGACGATGGGAACGAACAGGGAGGCGATCCGCGTGCCCTTGGCGCCGAAGCTGTAGCGGGTGATGAGCGCAAAGGTCAGACCGGTTTTGCAGGCGATGATGCTCACAAGGATGGCGATCGCGCTCAGGAACAGATTGCCGAGAAAGGTTGCAAGGAGGATATTCTTGAAATCCAGACCGGCGGCGAGTCC
>JARIAV010000051.1 GCA_029257685.1 Butyricicoccus sp. | reverse complement strand
GGGATAAAAGTTTGGGGTCGATGGAGTCGTTGGGCAGGCCATCGGGCTGTTCATACGGGGGGATGACCTGTGGTGGGGTTGCCGAACCATCATTGCTGTTTCCTCCATTCTGATTTTGGGCATCCATTTTGGGGTCAGGCGGCAGGACCGTATCCATGTCGGGCATGGGGTCGGTCGGTGCCAGGGGATCATAATACATGCTCATCGCTCCTTTTGTGTCAGATCGAGGCGAAGTGCCTCATAGCACAGCCTATGCACGGGGTGATCTATGGGTGCATGCACAGCCAGCGGACAGGAAACAGAAATAAAAAGAAACACGGGTGTTTTTTTGTCCGGATTTGTCTGCTATAATAAAGAATATTAGAGCATGCCGCACAGGTGCATTTTCCTGTGCCGAGAGTCTGTATAGAGAGGATGAACTTACAATGAAATTCACAGAAGAATGGATCATTGCACAGGCACCCAATGCGTCCGCTGTCCAGAACGGAAGAAAGCTATCCCAAAAGGGAAGTTTTTCTGCGCGTGGCAAAACCGCAGACGATACCCTGTTCTGGGCTGATTGTGCCGGAAGCGGAAAGAATCCATACCATACATCCGTTGACCTGACGCATCCGGATGCACCGACCTGCCGCTGCTCCTGTCCGAGCCGTCAATTTCCTTGTAAGCATGCAGTCGGACTGCTCTTTGAGATCCTGACCGATCAGCCCTTTACAGTCGCAGAAGTGCCGCAGGATCTCGCGGACAAACGCGCAAAACAGGCGGCGCGTGCGGCAAAAAAGGAGCAGGCAGCTGAAGAAGCGCCCCAAAAGCCGAAAAAGACCAACGGGGCGGCACAGGCAAAGAAGCTGAAAAAACAGCTTGAGGGCCTAGAGAAGGCAGAACAGATGGTATCTGACCTGCTTTCACACGGTTTGGGGACCCTGAGCGGTGCTTCCACAAAAACCTACGAGGCACTGGCGAAGGATCTGGGAAGCTACTATCTGACTGGCGCACAGGCATCGTTCATAGAGCTGGTCAGCGAGATCAAGAAGATCCAGAGCAAGGGGGATAAGGCAAACTATGATGAAGCCCTCCGCATCCTGATACGGCTCAATGCCATGCTGCAAAAGGCGCGTGCGTTCCTCCAGCAAAAGCTGGACAGCAAGACCTTTGAACTGGAGGACAATCTCCTGTACGAAGCACTCGGCGGCGTTTGGAAGCTGGAGGAGCTGGAACGGATCGGCTGCGTGGAGGAGAACGCAGAGCTCGTGCAGCTTTCGTTCGATGTGTTGTTCGATGAGCCGCGAAAACAGTATATTGATAGAGGCTTTTGGATCGAGCTTGGAAACGGGATCATCGATCAGACCTTCAATTATCGTCCGGTCAAGGCCCTCAAATATATCAAGGCGGAGGATACCTGCTTTGCACAGGTAAAAATACCAAAGTTATGCAAGTATCCGGGGACGGGAAATCAGCGTGTGCGCTGGGATGCCTGCGAAATGACGGATGTTGAACCCGCAGCTCTGCAAAAGATCCGTGGCTTTGCGCAAACCGATCTCAGTATGGTGCTGAGGCAGGTCAAGAACGAGATCAAAAACACCATGTCGGAAAAATATCTTGCTGTCCTGCTCAAGTTCGATGCCATTGGCAAGGTAGGAGAAGAATTTGTCCTGCAAATGGACAGCGGAGAACGTATCGTCCTGCGCGACCGCGCGGCAGATGGTACAGACCATGCTTCTGTCTATAAGCTGGATTGGCTTGCGGGTACGGTGCAGGAGCAGGGACAGGTCATGTTCGGGTTGGTGTTCTATGATCCGGAAGATTGCACGCTCTGCCTGCATCCCTACAGCCTTGTGACAGAAAAGCAGGTCATCCGTCTGCAATACTAAGAGGACATGCGATGGATGCACTGAGAGAACTGCATGAGCGGCTGGCATATTGCGCAGTTGCAGGAACGGCATTACTGCAAGAGGATTTCCGGCTCAGAAAGCAGATGGATCGCCTTGCGCCGCTCGCGCAAAAGAACGCTGTGTTTGCAAAGCTCTACGCCGGACTGCAAAAGCTGTTTGCGGCAGAGGAGACCGAGCGCGGAAGGTGCCTGCTGGATCTGCTTGGGCTGACGGATGCCTTGCTGTATACGCAGGCAGGGGCAGGCGTGTCAGGAGGGCTTGTACCGCTTGTCCCTGCGGCGACCTGTGGAAGCTGGAAGCGGTTCGGTTATCAGGCCCTGAGACCCTTGGCCGATGCCCTGACCAAAAAGGGCACGGGACGTGCGGAGACCCTGCGTGCGGCATACGAGGAAACACCGCTGTATTTTTAC
>JARIAV010000073.1 GCA_029257685.1 Butyricicoccus sp. | reverse complement strand
GGTATCTTATCCCTCAAACTCGTCCTCGTTCTCCCAGTTATGCCAAACAGACTGCACATCGTCATTATCCTCGAGGTTGTCGAGCAGCTTACGCATCTTCTCCATCTCCTCAGCAGATTCCAGACGTACATAGTTCTGCGGAACCATTTCGACCTCTGCCTCAAGGAAGCTCAGACCCTTTGCCTCCAGTGCCTCACGCACGGCACCAAAATCAGCCGGAGCGGTGTAGACGGTAAAGGTCTCCTCATCTGCCTGAAAATCCTCTGCACCCGCGTCCAGCGCAAGCATCATGGTCTCGTCCTCGTCGAGCTCCTCGCGCTCGATGATCATAACGCCCTTCTGGTCGAACTGCCAGCCGACACAGCCGGTCGCACCCATGCCTGCACCGTACTTATCCAGCAGATGACGTACATCCGCCGCGGTACGATTGCGGTTATCGGTCAGGGTCTCTACGATCACGGCAACGCCGCCAACGCCGTAGCCCTCATACTTGATCGCCTCATATTCTACGTTGCCATTGGCACCCGAATACTTGTCGAGCATACGCTTGATGTTATCGTTTGGCATATTGTTTGCCTTCGCCTTTGCAACGACATCGCGCAGACGGCTGTTGATATCCGGATTCGGAGATCCGCCTTCCTTGATCGCGATCGCCATCTCACGACCGATCTTTGTGAAGATCTTTGCCTTCTTTGCATCATTTGCGCCCTTGCGCTTGGCAATATTATGCCACTTGGAATGTCCGGACATGTTCTATATTCTCCTTTTCCATATTGTTCGTGCTATCCTCTAGGATTTTATCAGATATTTTTCATTGTTGCAAGGTCTGCCCCGAAAAATTTCCTGTATAACCTGTCTGCTCTGTGCCTATACTACACTCAGCACATCAAAAAGAGGTGATTTTTTATGGCTAAGCATGCAAAGGCAGCAAACAAAAAGTCCTCCTGTGAGGCACAGCAGCAGAAGTCCGGTTCCTGTCAGAATCAGAGCGATTCCATGAACAACTGCCGCTGATCCTGTGAGGGACGGAACGGTGTGCAATACAGACCGCTCCGCCTCTCCTTACTTATCCGATGCCTCGGCTTTTACGATGCAGTCATACAGTGTATTGATGCGTTCATACTGTCCCTTGAGATACAGCCAGCCAAACAATGCCTCCAATGCGGTCGCATAGGCATATTCCGCTTTGGATGCCGCCTTGGGCACACCGTGTACCTTGGTATTGCGTGCGCGGCGGAACACGTCCTGCTCTGCCTCTGTCAGCATCGGCAGGATGACCTGTGCCGCTGCATACTGTGAAGAAGCGCGCACGAGCGCAACCGTGTGACTGTGCAGATTGCGTGCCGTCGTCAGCCCGCTGCTGACGAGCCGTCCGCGGGTGAGCAGCTCATAAACACAGTCCCCGATATGTGCAAGCCCCAGACTGGACAAGCGTCCGATCTCGGCATCGTCCATCGTAACATGTAGATAATCGTGCAATCCCAGTTCCTCCCTTGTGTGGTGTTTGCATGTTGATATAGAAAAGGAGTCCAGACCGGACTCCTTTTCGCTTTGCAGATTTTCTCGGTTTCAGGGTCATTCACCCTTTGGCGCTTCGGCAGCAGCAGCTTCTGCGGCCTTTGCCTGTGCCGCAGCCTTTGCCTTCTCTGCCTGTGCCTTCATCATTGCGTCGAACTTTTCCTTCTCCTCCTTGGTCGGGATCGGCTCGATCGCATTCTTCGGACAAGCCTTGGAACACATCTTACAGTTCTTACACTTGTCATAGTCGATCACTGCCACGTTGTTTACCACGTGGATCGCATCGAACTTACAGGTCTTTTCGCACTTCATGCAGCCAATACATGCATTGGAGCAGACCTTCATCGCCTGTGCGCCCTTGTCCATGTTCCTGCAGTTTACATGGACCTTCTTGGACTTCGGAACCAGATCGATGAGCTTCTTCGGGCAGGCAGCCACACACTTGCCGCAAGCCACACATTTTTCAGGATCCACGACAGCCTTGCCGTCTACGATATGCAGCGCATCGAATGCACATTCCTTTACACAGGAGCCCAGACCCATGCAGCCAAATGCACATTCCTTCGGACCGTTTGCAACACGCATTGCGGCGGAACAATCCTGCAGACCCTCATACTTTGCCTTATCGATCGCATTGCAGCCACCGTTACAGTGTACATGTGCGACCTTCGGCTCCGCGCTGTCTGCCTCAACGCCCATGACCTCAGCGATCTTTGCCGCTGCAGCCGCGCCGCCGACCGGACAGCCGTTTACCGGTGCCTTGCCCTCAACGATCGCAGCCGCCAGACCATCACAGCCCGGAAAGCCGCAGCCGCCGCAGTTTGCGCCCGGCAGGCAGTCACGCACCAGCGGGATACGCTCATCGACCTCAACAGCGAACACCTTCGCTGCGATGCCAAGCAGCAGCGCAAACACGACACCCATGATAAACAGCACGAGTACCGCGGAAACAATATTCATCATATCCATTTTTTAATTTCCCCCTTGGTTTACCATGGTATCGAAAGACCAGAAAAGCCCATGAAGGACATTGCGAGCAGGGATGCCGCAACCAATGCGATCGGGAATCCCTCAAAGCACTTCGGGCACTTGGAGGTGACTTCCAGACGCTCACGGATGGAAGCGAACAGCACGATCGCAAGGGTAAAGCCCACACCGGCTGCAACACCATAAACGACTGCACCGATGAAGGAGTACTCGCTGTCGATGTTGGTGATCGCCGCACCCAGAACGGCACAGTTTGTCGTGATGAGCGGCAGGAAGATGCCGAGTGCGGAGTACATTGCAGGCATCGCCTTCTTCATGAACATCTCAACGAACTGTACGAGGGTCGCGATTACCAGAATGAACGCAATGGTCTGCATGTATTCCAGATGCAGGGGCTTCAAAATGAAGTACCATACGCACCAGGAAACCGCAGAAGCGAGTGCCATGACAAAGATGACCGCCATGCCCATGCCCACTGCCGTATCGGTCTTTTTGGATACGCCGAAGAATGAGCAGCAGCCAAGGAACTGTACCAGAATGTAGTTGTTGACCAGAATTGCCGCAATCGCAAGCGACAGGATATCTGTCAGTCCCATGGAAGCAGGTAAACTAAACATTTACTTGTCCTCCTTTTTTGACATAATCTTCTGAATTGCAGCAAGGATAAAGCCCATGATGAGGAAGCCGCCAGCCGGCAGGATCATCATGGTCGCTGCATTCTCGAACAGACCGGGGATCCGGATCCCTGTTTCGCCGATGATACCAGCAGCGATGGTGCCTGCGCCCAGCAGCTCACGGAAGAAGCCCATGAGTACCAGCGCGAATGTAAAACCAAGACCCATGCAGATACCGTCCAGCGCAGAGGGCAGGACCTGGTTCTTAGAAGCATATGCTTCTGCACGGCCAAGAATGATACAGTTTACAACGATCAGCGGCAGGAACAGACCGAGAGATGCCGCGAGTGCCGGAATATATGCATTCAGGAGCATCTGGATCAGCGTTACGAAAGTCGCAATGATCGAGATAAAGGCTGCGATACGGATCTTATCCGGAATAAACTTACGCAGCATCGAGATCACGATGTTGGAGCAGACCAGAACGACGGTCGCCGCAACACCCATACCGATCGCGTTTGACAGAGAAGTGGTCGTTGCCAGAGAAGGACACAAACCAATGGTCTGCATAAATACCGGGTTGTCAAGAAGGACGCCGGCTTTCAAACGTTCGGAAAATTTCATAATGTTTCGCCCTCCTTCTTATCAGCCTAATGTTGCAACGTAAGCCGCAGCGGTATTGACACCATCTGTCACTGCACGGGAGGTGATGGTCGCACCGGTGATGGCATTGATCGTGCCTCCGTCCTTGCTTACCATCAGCTGTCCGTCAGCTGCTGCGCCCTGATACTGTGCAACCCATTCGGAATCGGTCTGTGCCTTTGCGCCGAGACCCGGAGTCTCCGCATGGCCCGTGACCTTGATGCCTGCAATGGTGGAATCCGGACGCACACCCACGATGATGGTGAGTACGCCGCCGAAGCCCTTTGGATTGACCTGCACGCAGTAGCCTGCGTCCGCGCCGTCCACGGTTGCCTTATAGACACCGGAGATCGCCGCCGCGGTACGTCCAGCCGGAAGCTGGATGCCGGCTGCTGCAACTTCCTCTGCACTCAGCACGGTGTTCAGATCCTCAAACTGCGCATTTGGAATGAGTTCTTCCATTGCAGCGTTTCTTGTGTTGACCTTGTTCTGCTCAATGAGCGGTGCTGTGACCTGATTGACCACGCCAAGAAGCAGCGCACATACGAAGGTGATGAGACCCAGAACAAGCATCAGGCGGCCAATGCCTTCGCCCTTTTTGGTTTCGCTCATGATTACTTGCCCTCCTTCTTATCCAGCGCATAGCCGAACTTACGCGGATGGGTCTTCTTATCGATAAACCAAACCAGCGTGTTCATCAGCAGGATCGAATACGATACGCCCTCCGGCAGACCGCCGAAGTAGCGGATGAATACCGTCAGCAGACCGCAGCCAACACCGAAAATGATCTGACCCTTTGGGGTGACCGGACTGGTTACATAGTCGGTCGCCATGAAGATCGCACCCAGCATGAGACCGCCGGACAGGATCTGGCTCAGCATCCATTCAAAATGGCCCTGTCCGCCCATCGGGAACGCGAAGGTCAGGACAGCAACGGTCAGGATGTATGCAAGCGGGATATTGATGGAAATGACCTTGCGGTAAACAAGGTATGCGCCGCCGATCAGGAGTGCCAGTGCGGAGGTCTCACCAATGACACCACCGGTCTGACCGAGGAACAGATGCAGTGCATCTGCCTCCGGCAGTGCGCCGCTCTTGAGGGACGCAAGTGGGGTCGCGGTAGAGATCGCATCGGTCACGGTCACATTGCCAAACAGCGGGATCTCTGCGCCCGGACGGGTCCAGACGGTCATGAATGCCGGCCAGGAAGCCATCATGAAGGCACGTCCGGCGAGTGCCGGGTTCATAAAGTTTTTGCCGATGCCGCCAAACAGCATCTTTACGACGATAATGGAAAATGCGCCGCCGATGACAGGCATCCAGATGGGTGCTGCGACTGGAATGTTGAACGCAAGCAGTATACCGGTAACGACCGCTGAAAGGTCGCCGATGGTACACGGCGCATGTACGAGCTTATTATAAAGCCACTCAAAGAATACACAGGAAATCACGGTTGCCACGGTGAGGACCAGCGCACGCCAGCCAAATGTGAGCACGGATACTGCCAGAGCCGGCAGCAGCGCGAGACACACATCTGCCATCAGGCTTCTGGTATCATCAGATGCCTTGATATGCGGCGAGGAGGTGACAACGACTTTGCTCAGATCATACATCAGTTTCTACCTCCTTACTTTTTATCCAGCGTGACTGCTTTTTCAGCCTTTTCAGCGGCTTCTGCCTCTGCCTTTGCCTTTTCTGCGTCAGCCTTCGCCTTTTCCGCCATGCGCTGTGCCTGGATCTTGCTCTTTGTCAGGCGGAACTGTGCCACAAGCGGGATACGCGCCGGACAGACATACGCACAGGAACCACATTCGATGCAGTCCATGGCGCCGCAGTTGACGCTTTCTTCCAGATCGTTTGCACGACCATAAACATTCATATAGATCGGGAGCAGATGCATCGGGCACGCCTCGATGCACTTGCCGCAGCGGATACACTGCGGATCGGGCACGCGCTTATCCTCATCCTCACAGAACACAAGGAATGCGTTCGTACCCTTAAAGATCGGGATATCCAGAGAGAACTGTGCAACACCCATCATCGGGCCGCCCATGAGCAGCTTGTTCGGTGCTGCCTTGAGCCCATCACAGGCATCGATCAGCTTTTCCACCGGTGTACCGATGCGAACTTCCAAATTCTTCGGGTTGACCACGGCGGAACCGGAAACGGTCACGATACGGCGAACCACCGGCATACCGGTATGGAAGCGACGATAGATCGCGCCAGCCGTATCTACGTTGAATACCGCACAGCCTGCGTCTGCGGGCAGCTTACCGGACGGCACTTCTCGGCCGGTACAAGCATTGATGAGCTGCTTTTCCGCACCCTGCGGGTACTTACACTTGAGCGGATACAGATGCAGACGCGGATCATCCTTGATGAGTTCCTCGATCTTTGCAAAGGTATCCTGCTTGTTGACCTCGATGCCGATGATACCGCTGGCTGCACCAATGATATCACAGAGCATCTTGAGACCATTGACGACCTCCTCCGGACGCTCCAGAAGCAGGCGATGGTCACTTGTGATGTAAGGTTCACATTCTGCCGCATTGATCAGAACGGTATCGACACAGCCGACCGCGCCCTTGATCTTGACATGTGTTGGGAATGTCGCGCCGCCGTGTCCGACGATACCAGCCGAGCGGATGGTCTCGATGCGCTCGTCATTGGACATCGCCTCGAAATCATACGGATGCACCGACTCATGCAGGCGGTCTTCTCCATCGTTTTCGATCACAATGGACATGACCTTGCTGCCATTCGGATGCAGACGCGGCTCAACTGCAATGACCTTGCCGGAAACCGTCGCATGGACGGGTGCACTGACGAATCCGCCAGCTTCCGCGATCATCTGACCCATGTCAACAATGTCACCCTTCTTGACGATCGGCTTTGCCGGTGCGCCAATGTGCATGGATACCGGCAGGATCACCTGCTCAGGGGTAGGCATCGCCTCGATAGGCTTGGTGTTTGTTGCGGCCTTGTACCCAGGGTCAGCATGTGTGCCCGGATGAATGCCGCCACGAAACGTGTACACCATTTAAGATTCACCTCTCCAAATATTTTGTGTACGAAAAACAGGGCTCCAGCAAGCCGGAAATGCCAATCGGCCAGCCTCCTGTTTCGCTTGCATATCACTTACCCCATCCTGCCGCAGGCCGGATCGGGCAAGGGCGATATTTCAAAAATATCACAACTTAGATTATACTAATAACGCACCACAAAAACAACCGGTTTGCCCAAAAATATTCAACAAAATAATGCAATATTTTATAAGGAGGCTAAGAAAAGGTATTTTCCAAAAAGCTGTGGGGGCGTTTATTTCAAAAAAAATCCGTATTTTCTTTATCTCAACAACATTTTGTGTAGAGAAAGTAAAAAAACGCCCCCACTATGGGAGCGTTTTGATTTCAAATATCAATTTTACACGCAGATCGATTTGGATTTTCTCCAAAAGTACTCCGCTGCATTCCAGCCAAGCTGGGTCAGTCCATGCATGAGGAGGATACCGGGCAATACACCAAGAACAATGGTGATGACCTCACTTCTTACAGCACTGGCATCGATCGTCCCCAGCAATGCCCAGACACGCATCAGGACAAGCCCAAGGAACAGAAGGACTTGCGCACCAGCATGCTGTTTTTTTGCAGTACAGGAGAAAGAAATGTTTAAGAGGATCTGGATCGCAATCAGAGCGGTGATCCAGATCATAGTACCCGATTGTGTCGCTGTTTGTGTTCGACTATAACATAGCCACCCTGCAAATAAGGTGCTGCACCAAAAGAATGCGCCAAGCAATCCCACACGGGCAGCCCAGATGCCTGTTTTTTTCATCACTTGCACCTCCATGATCCCTTTCCTGATCGCATTACATTTTTATAGAATATTCTATATTTACGACCCGATCCAGATAGTATCTATATCATAGACCTTCTTTTCACCTTTGTCAATACTGAAGCAAACATGAAAACCATTTCAAATCAGATAATAAATCCATCAGAAATGCACAGCGGCACATTATTATTTATATGACTATGACGCGCCTGCAAATACAGCTCGATTTTCCCAAAACGCAAACACCCGCACCCGATCATCATCTGTGAGGTGATTTATAGACTTTGTGCATCAACCGAGTACGGACAGCTCCGTTTCTTCGATGGAAAGTCCTTCTGAAATTTTGGGTGCATAGAGCGAAAAGGGGTCGGGATGCAGGTCGTTTGCATAGGTGACGCGGACAGCCTTGCCCTCCGGTGCATCGACGAGCGATACGCCGCCGCCATGACGCATGGCGATCTCGCAGACAGCAGGCAGCCCCAAACCGGGCGTATGCCCTTCGATCTGGGGTGGGATGCCACTGACTGTTCCCACGCGGCCGTATGCGGTGCACAGGAGCGAGAATGCATCCTCGGAAAGCACTGCGCCATCATCCGCGACCTCGAACCAGACACAGCCGGGCGCACTGCCCCAACGGATCGCGATCTGGCTCACGCCAGGCGTCTGCACCGCATTGGTCAGCAGATGATAGAGCGCGACCTTCGTTTCCTCCGGCTCACACACGACGCTTGTGTATGCGCCTTCGGTCGTGATCGGGATACTGGTGCACGGGCGCACGAACTGCGCCGCCCAGGTGCAGATCGCGCCCAGCTCCTGCTGCTGCATCGTGCGCGGCAGTCCGCTTTTGCCCTGCAAAAGCTCGAGCTGACGCATGAGCCGGAACATCTTGCAGAGCGCACGGTGTCTGGTTTCCGCGTCGTCCAATGCCAGCACGGACAGTGCCATGCGCAGGCGCTGCTCGGTGAGCTGGTCACGCAGCAGCGGCTGACTGGACGGCTCAGGCGCGAGATACAGCAGGTGCTCCTGTTCTCCGGGGCAGATCGTGAGCGTGACCGTGCAGCCGTCGATCGTATCCCTCGTGCGCATACTCTCCCGCCTTTCGATCGCAATGCGGATGGTGCGCGCGGCAAGCTCCCCCAGCACTTCATAAATAGAACGCAGGGGCGGCTGCTGCAAAAGATCTTCTGCGCGATCGGTCTGTGCAATGATACGTCCGGCATCATCGAGCCGCACGAAGGCGCGGTCGGCGGCGTCCATTGCACTGAGCATCTGCCAGGCAGCCGCATCGCAGCCGCCCAGAAAATCCATGAACTCCATATTGAATTGTCCTCCAAGGTTTTGGTGCCTGTGTATACACACAAAAAATGCAAGCATTTTTTATGCAGGTTGACGATGTGTATTTGGGCACCTTTTTGCGTAGATTTGAGCAATTTGCTCTCTTGAGACTTATTATACCACGCACGCTGTATAGTTTGCAAAGAATATCACGGTTTTCCCCCATTAAATTTGACAAATATTTCACAACTTTTCTTGCTTTGGGGATTGCAGAACCTCACCGGTCTGTTGTATAATAGTCTCGGCAATGTTGAATACTTGTATTGTTTATAGGAGGAATATTGCAATGGCTATCAAAGTAGGTATCAACGGTTTTGGCCGTATCGGCCGTATGGTTTTCCGCGCTGGTCTGAAGAACCCGAACATCGAGTTCGTAGCGGTAAACGATCCTTTCATGACTCCGGACTACATGGCGTACATGCTGAAGTACGACTCTGTACACGGCCGTTATGACGGTACCATCGAGTATGATGATAACTCCATCACTGTGGACGGCAAGAAGGTTCTGTTCCACGCTGAGATGGATCCTAAGAACATTCCGTGGGGCAAGGACGGCGTTGAGTACGTTGTTGAGTCCACCGGCGTTTTCCTGACCAAGGAGAAGGCTCAGGCTCACATCGACGGCGGCGCAAAGAAGGTCGTTATGTCTGCTCCTTCCAAGGACGACACCCCGATGTTCGTTATGGGCGTTAACCAGGACACTTACACAAAGGACATGACCTTTGTTTCCAACGCTTCCTGCACCACCAACTGCCTGGCTCCGATCGCTAAGGTTCTGGACGAGGCATTCGGCATCACCGACGGTCTGATGACCACTGTTCATGCTACCACCGGCACCCAGAAGACCGTTGACGGACCTTCCAAGAAGGACTGGCGCGGCGGCCGTGCAGCTGGCGGCAACATCATCCCGTCCTCCACTGGCGCTGCAAAGGCTGTAGGTAAGGTTTACCCGAAGCTGAACGGCAAGCTGACTGGTATGTCCATGCGTGTTCCGACTCTGGACGTTTCTGTTGTTGACCTGACCGTTAATCTGGCAAAGCCGGCAAAGTACGAGGACATCTGCGCTGCTATGAAGGCTGCTTCTGAGAAGCCGCTGTGCGAGGGTGGTCTGAAGGGCGTTCTGGGTTACACCGACGAGGACGTTGTTTCTTCTGACTTCATCGGCGACGAGCGCACCTCCATCTTCGACAAGAAGGCTGGTATTGCTCTGACCGATACTTTCGTAAAGGTTGTTTCCTGGTACGACAACGAATGGGGTTACTCCAACAAGCTGCTGATGCTGATCGAGCACATGGCAGAGGTTGACGCGAAGTAATTTCTTTCAAAACCGAATCCAAGCTGTCCTTTGGGACGGATCGCAAACGCCGCAGATCTTCTGCGGTGTTTGTTTTTTATTCCCCTTTTATCCGCCAGAAACCGCTCTTCCTGCCGGTTTGGATCGCTCTTTTTGCAAAGAAAACTTTGCAAACCATATTGACAAGTATACTTGGTAGTGTTATCCTATACCCATAGAATCCCCCACAGATCCAAAGGAGGTTGTATTATGAATCGAGATGAGATCCTGACTAAGAGCCGTATGGAAAATACCCTGAAGGATGAACGCGCAAAGTATATCGAATTAAAGGGCGCAAACTTCTCTATGACTGTCTTGGTCATCCTCTGGATCCTGCTCTCCAATCTGGTTCCATTGGATGAAGCAGGAAGATATGCGATCGGACTTCTGGTAACGGCAACCAGCTTCTCCAACCTTGCCTATCAGTTGATGGAGAACAAGACAAAAAGCATCATCTTCTTTACATCCTTATTCCTGATCGCAGCAATCGTCTATCTGTTTTCCTTGCTGCGTGTGATATTGTGAGAAACCTGCAATGAATGATAAATTGATTCTGAAAAATCACTTGAAAGAAGCCCGAAGCGAAAAAAAATTGTCTCAGACAGCACTCGCTGAAATGGTAGGCGTGTCACGAAACACCATCAGCTCCATTGAAACCGGACAATTTAACCCAACCGCAAAGCTGGCACTGATTTTGTGCATTGCGCTTGACAAAAAATTTGAAGAACTGATTTACTTTGACTGAACCGGAAAACAGCGATCGATCCCACAAAAAGGCATAAAAAAAGGACACACTCCGGTGTCCTTTTCTTATATGCATTACTTCTTTACAGGCGTAAATACAACGGTTCCATTGTGGAGAGACAGCTCTGCACCTACGAGATCCGCAAGAGCCTGTGCCGGCATCCATGTGGTGCCCTCTGTGATAACGACTGCTGCGCCATAGCTTGTAACAGCATCTTCCTTCATCTTGAAGGAGTCCGATCCAACATCCATTACGAGTTCCTGATCGGCTCCCTTGAGTGTGACCTGCTCACCCTTTTCCAGCTTCTGATAGGAAGCCTTGAGACCAAACTCCTTTGCAACTGCGCCAGCAGGGATCATCAGGGTTCCGTTTTCCATCTTTGCGGTCACATTTTCCAGTACCTTTTCGTCGATCGAAACACCCAGATCGGTCAGATCGTTTGCCGGTGCAACGGTCAGCTTGTTTACACCCACCTTTGCCGGAAGGCTCTCCTGCACTGCCTGATACCAAGTGAAGAAACGGGTACCAATGCGAAGGTCATCTGCGCCCATGATCTGACGGCCCATGTAATCGCCGTATACCGCATCCTTTGCGATCGTTACCTGAAGCTGTCCGCCATCTGTGGTCACAACGACGCTGCCGTCCTCGTTCTTTGCCACGCGCTCTACGGTATGCAGCATTGCAGCGCGCGCATCTGCCGGAACATTGGTCACGATCGCCTCTGCTGCGCTCTGCGGCGGCAGGCTCATGGTCATTGCAGGGCTGTGGTATACATAAACACTGTCACCGACCTTGAGGCTTTCCAGACCAGTCATCGTGCCCTCACCACTGTTCAGGAACAGGGTGCGCTCGCCAATATGGAAAATGTACTCGCCATCCTTCTCGGACTC
The DNA here is from genome assembly GCA_029257685.1 of Butyricicoccus sp. Taxonomy (GTDB): domain Bacteria; phylum Bacillota; class Clostridia; order Oscillospirales; family Butyricicoccaceae; genus Butyricicoccus. The sequence continues at coordinate 420 of JARIAV010000073.1, read as the reverse complement.
CATCAGCAGACCGGTTACCTTGTCGCCTTCCTTGAGGATCTCGGCGATCTTGCCATAGAACAGGTCGCGCTCTGCAATCACTTCCGGCATGGCCTCTGTCTTTGGTGCGGTGTCCGGTGCTGTCTGTACGACGGCTGGCTTGGTCTCTGTCTGCGGCTTTACAGGCTCTGCTGCGAAAGCGGATGTTGTGCACAGGATCGCGCCGCCCAGTACAGCAGCTGCAGTTCTCTTTAAGTATGTCATATCAAGTTCTCCTTTCGGAATCTATTCGATTCTCAGTTGGGGTTGTTTGTTTGTTTCTGTTAGATTAGACGGCACCGCCGCGAAAAGGTTCCCTGTATTTTCCAAATTTTTTCAGAACACAAAGAGCACCGTTTGGAATCAAACCCAAACGGTGCTCTTATATGCGAAAAATCCAAT
>JARIAV010000041.1 GCA_029257685.1 Butyricicoccus sp. | reverse complement strand
CCAAGGCGAACCAGCAGACCCCAATGGAGACGTTCCGTACCTATACGCAGCTCGATGCGTATGGACGTTTGAATATCATCTCCTCTACACAGGTCCCGTTCCATGTACGCCGGATCCTTTCGATCGCATTGGGGATCCCCAAGTCCAAGGTGCGCGTGGTCAAGCCGCGCTTGGGCGGCGGCTTTGGCGCAAAGCAGTCGGTCATTACCGAGGTCTATCCGGCGATCGTCACCATGAAGACCGGTCGGCCGGCAAAGATCATCTATACCCGTGAGGAGTCCATGATCGCGTCCAGTCCGCGCCACGAAATGGAAGTGACCGTGCGTATCGGTGCAATGAAAGACGGACGCATCCGCGGCATCGATCTCTATACATTGTCCAACACAGGTGCATATGGTGAGCACGGCCCGACGACCGTTGGACTTTCCGGTCACAAGTCCATCCCGCTCTACAGCAACCATCAGGAGGCATTCCGCTTCCGTTATGATGTGGTGTACACCAATGTCATGTCTTCCGGTGCATACCGCGGATATGGTGCAACACAGGGTACTTTTGCGGTGGAATCTATTGTCAATGAGCTTGCCGATGTGTTGGGACGTGACCCTATCGACCTGCGTATGCAGAACATGGTGCGCGAGGGACAGGTCATGCCGGCATACTACGGCGAAACGGCTTCTGCCTGCGCGCTCGATCGCTGCGTACAGCGCGTGCGTGAGATGATCGACTGGGATCACAAGGTACAGCCGCGCGTGATGCCCAATGGACGGGTGCGCGCAGTGGGTATGGCAATGGCGATGCAGGGCTCTGCGATCCCGAATGTGGATGTGGGTGCGGTCATTCTCCGTCTGTCCGATGACGGGACCTATAATATGCTGCTGGGCTGTACCGATATGGGTACCGGCTGTGATACCATTCTGGCACAGATGGCGGCAGACTGCCTCGATTGCCGGATGGAGGATATCGCCGTGTATGCATCGGATACCGATACGGCACCGTATGATTCGGGCTCGTATGCATCGGCAACGACCTATGTCACCGGCATGGCCTGTGTGCGCGCATGTGAAGAACTGCGCGGAAAGATCCTGCGAGCGGGTGCAAAGATCCTGATGATCGAGGAAGAAGCGGCGGCGTTTGACGGGCAGCGCGTCTATGCGCTGGACGATGACAGCCGCGCAGTCTCGCTGTCGGATATTGCATACAGTGGACAGTGCAACTGCAACGAGGTGCTTTCTGCGACCGTCAGCCATACCTCGCCGGTCTCCCCGCCACCGTTTATGGCAGGTGCGTGTGAGGTCGAGGTCGATCTGGAAACCGGTCATGTAGAGCTCATCGACTATGTGGCGGCGGTAGACTGCGGCACGCCCATCAATCCGAACCTTGCCCGCGTACAGACGGAAGGCGGTCTGGTGCAGGGCATCGGTATGGCGTTGTACGAGGATATCGTTTATGCAGCGGACGGAACCAACCTGTCCAATTCCTTTATGCAGTATAAGATCCCGACTCGTCTGGATATCGGAACCATTCGCGTCGAGTTTGAAAGCAGCTATGAGCAGACGGGCCCGTTCGGTGCGAAGTCGATCGGTGAGATCGTCATCAATACCCCTTCTCCGGCGATCGCGGATGCAGTCGCACGCGCGACAGGTGTGCATATCCGCACCCTGCCCATCACGGCGGAAAAAATCGTCTGCGGACGTATGGAAAATCAAAATTGAGCGTAGATATGAAACCAGCGGACGTTGTGCCGCTGGTTTTCTGGTATTTGGCAGGACTGCAAGATATTGACATGTGTGTTTAGATTGCGTATACTAAATGCATGTTATTAAAGGGTGCGGCAAAAAGAGGAATTTGCCGTGAGTATGCATGGGATATCAAAAAAATCGGATATTTTCTATGCACTTCGATGTTTTTGTTCTATTTCGGATAGAACAACAGGGGGATCTGTCTGAGCAGCACCCAAAATGCTGATATAGGACGAAGGAGACGATACCAATGAAGCTATTCAATACTTTGACACGTCAAAAAGACGAGTTTGTACCGATCACGCCGGGCGAGGTGAAAATGTATTCCTGCGGCCCGACGGTATATAATTACTTCCATGTAGGCAATGCGCGTCCGTTCATTATGTTCGACCTGCTGCGCCGCTATTTTGAATACCGTGGCTATAAGGTGACTTTTGTACAGAATTTTACAGATATCGACGATAAGGTCATCAACAAGGCGAATGATGAGGGCGTGACCTTCGATGTCATCGCGGATCGCTATATCAAGGAGTATTTCGTGGACGCAGAGGGGCTGGGCATCCGTCCGGCAGACGTGCATCCGCGTGCAACGGAAACGATGGATGCGATCATTGAGATCGTACAGAAGCTCATCGACAATGGACACGCGTATGTTGCGGAAAATGGCGACGTGTATTTCCGCACCAAGACCTTCCCAGAGTATGGCAAGCTGTCGCATCAGCCGCTGGAGGATCTGCAGGCAGGTGCGCGGATCTCGGTTGGGGAAGTCAAGGAAGATGCCATGGACTTTGCGGTCTGGAAGGCAGCAAAGCCGGGTGAGCCGTTCTGGGAGACCCCGTGGGGCAAGGGACGTCCGGGCTGGCACATCGAGTGCTCGGCCATGGTCAATAAGTATCTGGGCAAGAGCATCGATATCCATTCGGGCGGTCTGGATCTGACCTTCCCGCACCATGAGAACGAGATCGCACAGTCTGAATGTGCAAATGGCTGCACCTTTGCCAATTACTGGCTGCACAATGGCTTCCTGACCATCGACAATGAAAAAATGTCCAAGTCGAAGGGCAATTTCTTTATGGTGCGCGATGCGGCAAAGGTCTATGGCTATGAAACCATTCGTATGTTCATGCTGTCTGCACATTATCGTACACCGCTCAATTACTCGGAAGAAACCCTCAAGATGAATCAGGCTTCCTTGGAACGTTTGTATGAGGCACGAAACAATCTGGAATTCCGCATCTCCAAGGCACAGAATGAGACTGCGACAGCGGAGGAGCAGGAAGCACTGACCGCGCTGGCACAGTATAAGGAAAAGTTCATCGAGGCGATGGATGACGATATGAACACGGCAAATGCGCTGTCCTCCATTTTTGAGCTGATGCGTGACATCAACTCCTATTCCAACAGCCATGCCGATGCAAGCCGTGCGTATCTGCAGGGCGCATACGATCTGTTCATGGAGCTGACCGGTGTGCTGAATATCGTACAGAAGCATGAAGATGCCAATGCAGATCTGGATACTGCAAAGATCGAGGAGCTGATCGCGCAGCGTACCGCGGCGAAGAAGAACAAGGACTTTGCAGAGGCCGACCGTATCCGTGATGTGCTGCTCAATGAAATGGGCATTGCCATCAAGGATACACGCCAAGGGGTGCAGTGGAGCCGCGTATGATATGCGGATTCATAAATAAATTTTGAAGCCTCGGAACGAGGTGAAAGGGGAAACTGTTATGAACATGAAAAAGCGGATCACAGCAGCGTTGACTGCAATGACACTCTGCATTTCGCTGGCTGCCTGTGGTGGGAATGGTGCAGCTCCGGCAACAGATGGCGGAAAAGAGCAGACCGCAGGGGAAAAGGTCGCTGCGGCGATCCAGAAGTTCGATTCTGTGAAAAGCTGCTCGTTCTCCATGAAGCAGGATATCCAGATGGATATGAAGAACGGCGCAGATGCACAGTCGGTATCCTATACGGTCGGCATGGACATGGATATGTTCCAGAAGCCGATCAAGGCCAAGGGCAAGCTCAATATCGATATGGGAGAGCTGGGCAAGCAGGCGATGGATCTTTATATGCAGGAAAGCGATGGACAGACTTCAGTCTATATAGGTCTCAATGGTCAGTGGATGAAGCAATCTGCGGATACTGAGGGAATGCAGATGTACGATATGCAGCAGAGCATGGATCTGTATCTGGACAGCGCGAGCGATTTCAAGGAAGCAGGCTCTGAGCAGGTCGGCGGTGCAGATGCGGTCAAGTTCACCGGCGTCATCAAGGGTGAAAGTCTGGATAAGGTCATGCAGGAAAGCGGCATGATGGATATGACCCAGCAGTTTGGTGCAGCTGAAGTGGATGAGGAGCAGCTCAAGGAATTGCTTTCCGGTTTGGGTGATCTTCCGATGAGCGTCTGGATCAATGCAGACGGATATCCGGTCCAGTATGAGATGGATATGGCACCGATGATGAACAGCATTATGGAAAAGGCCCTCAAGATCGCAGGTGAAGAAGTGTCTGGTATCTCGCTTCAGGTTCCAAAGGCACAGATGACGATGACGGTTTCCAACTTTGACAGCGTTGCAGATTTTGAACTGCCAGCAGAAACACAGAACGCAGTTGATATGGCTGGATAAAGAAACTTTGATCGATAGAAAAGGAACGGTGTGTTGCCGTTCCTTTTTCTTTTGTGCAAGATCGGGTGACAGGATACGGTCGCAAAATGTTGATAAAGAGTCAACTTGTGTGGTATGATAACAGCAAATAGAGAATAGGTGGTCGATGGTATGCAATATAAGGCGGTTGTATTTGATTTTGACGGGACACTCTTTGATACCGCGCCCAATGAGCTCAAAACCTTGGCGGGACTTGTGGAACAGGCAACGGGGGTTTCTCCGACACAGGAAAAACTGAACGAGACCTTTGGTATGACAGGACCGGCAGGAATGCGCCATCTGGGTTGTAACGAAGAACAAATGGAATGGGTATGGCCGAGATGGTATGCGGCATCGGTCAAGGCACTCGAAACAACACCGATGTTTGCGGGCATGAAAGAAACGATCGCGCAGCTGTGTGAGCGCAAGATCCGGCTGGGGATCGTCACCTCGCGCAACATCGGGGGTGTCCGAACTGGTTTACAGGCGCAGGGGTTAGAGGGCTGCTTTGAACAGATCGTGTGTCAGGAGGACACGGAACGGCATAAGCCATATCCGGATCCCTT
>JARIAV010000329.1 GCA_029257685.1 Butyricicoccus sp. | reverse complement strand
GGAAGATCGGTCGGATACCGCGTTTCGATATAGAGATTATTGAGCGCCGCACTTTCATCCAGCCACTGTGTAAAGATGTCATCGCACACGACCGCCTGCCGACAGAGATATGTGAGGTTATGGCCATCAAAATGGCGGCCTGTCTTGAACAGCAGATACCCCTTGAGTGCTTTTTCGATCGCCTGCTGGCAATGGAATGCAATGTTGCACACATCCCCATTCCATGTGATCAGGATCCGTGCCGCCTGCAGATCCAGCAGTGCTTTGTCCAGCCATTTGTAATAATACAGACTGTCCCTGCCGCCCTTACGCCCTCTGCTCATACAGAATCCGTCCTTTCCGTGCGATCCATGCCGCGTAGCTGGTCGCATCTGCAAGCAATGCATCCCATTCCTCCGCCGTATAGAGCGTCAAATTGATGGGTACATCTGCAACGATCGATAAATATAATTTTTGTTGCAGGCTGTGCTTCTCCGTTCCGTTTGGAACCACGATGCACAGGCTGGCCGCCTTGAGCTGGTCGGTCGCAAGGGTGCGCTTTTCACCGTATAAAATGATCTGCTGTGGTGTACAATTCTGCGTGATCGTGCCTACGACTTCTTCTGGAAATGCCATGGAAAAGCCTCCTTTCTCAAAGATACACCGGATCCTATCGTTCCGATCCCAAATTTTTATCCGAGCCTGCCGAATGTCCCTGCCGCTTCAAATCGTACCCGACCTTCTGCCACGCCCTGTACCGCGAAGGTGTCTGCTGTGCGCTCTGCATGGAGTGTCAGCACGGCACCGAGCGGCGTCTCTGCCGTGTAATTGATCTGAAGGGAACGCACAAGATCGTCCTCCCCCAGATCGAGTGTATCCGACACCAACGCCGCAATGCGTACATTGTTCAAATGCCGGTTGATATCCAAGTCGGAATATGCCACCTGATAGGTGTGATGCAGCGGCAAACCGGCGCACGCGAGCTTCCCCGGCATAGGCAGTGCAGGGCGATCTGTGCAGATATAGTCTGCCGCTGCCGGTACGCTTGCCGGACGCAAAACCCGATGGCTTTCCGGATCGAGGATGACCCAAGAGGAAATGGCACGTCCTACCGGCTTCCCATCCACGGCAAAGTCGAACGCACGCAGCCAGCTTGCCCCCTTGATGCCTGCACACCAGGTAGACAGCGTAAGCCGCTCGTATGCGGCAAGCGGCCGCTCGAACTCTGCATGCATGCGGGACAGCACCCAAATGACCCCCAGATCCTCACGATCCAGATGTGCCATTTGTGCGTGCACGGTTGCGGCATCCTGCATAAAATCAAAATAAGCCGCCGGACGCACCACACCGCGCCAATCGATATGACTGTAGGTCAGCTCATACGGCTTGACAAACACTTCTTCCATCTTTCCGCCACCTTTACTGGATCATGGACAACAGGAACTGGGCTAAAATATCAGAAAATCCCTGTGCATCCGTCGGTTCGTCTGGTTTGCTGCTTGTTCCGGTATCAGATGCATACCATGCCGTCAGACGGTCTGCCATTCCTGAAACCGCGGGGATCGAGCCATATCGGAAAAATACACTACCGCTGACGTTGTGTTTGTTCCGCAAATACTCCATGCTGGCAAACAGGGGATCGGTCGTCTGCCATACGCCGGTCGGGTTATCCGCGCACCGGTATGCACCCATACCGATATACAGCTTGACGTCCTTTGCACCCCGTACTGCCTGATCCCACCAGTCCGCAAGCGTTGCAAAATCCGCCTGCTTATGTCCGATCTCCCAATAGATCTGTGGGATGATGTAATCCACCAGTCCATGCTCGATCCAGTACAGGCTGTCTGCATAGTTCGCGCTGTAATGCTCGTTGCCGCTGGTATTGGAGCCGCGCGGATCTGTGGACTGATTCGCCCAGATCCCCGACGGGCTGATCCCGAATGCGAGTCCCCTGCGCACGGCATGCAGGGCACGATCCAGCTCCCGCACCAGCTGATTCACATTGTCACGCCGCCAGTCCGCGATATCGGAAAACCCATCGCCGTACTGTGCGTAGGTCTTGTCATCCGGAAAATCCTTACCGGGATAAAAATAGTCATCCATGTGCAGGCCATCGATGTCATAATTCTCTGCGATCTCGACCGCACCCTGCACGACCAGCTCCCGCACCTCGGGCAGACCCGGATCGAAATAATAATTCTGATCGGTGTACTGGATCGCCCACTCCGGATGCTGCTTGGCTGGATGGCTGCTGACAAGGCTCTCCCATTCCGCCTGCTTCCCCTTGGTGATGCGATAGGGATTGATCCACGCGTGCAGCTCCAAGCCACGCTTATGCGCCGCCTTGACCCAGTATGCGAGCGGATCGAAGCCATCCTCCGGTGCTGTTCCCTGCTTGCCTGTCAGATACTTGCTCCACGGGAAGATCTCGGATTCATAGAGGGCATCTGAGGAAGGGCGTACCTGCAAAAACACCGCATTGAGTCCCCACTTGACGCAGTTGTCCAGAATACGGTCGGCTTCCCGACGAAGCGTATCTGCATCGGTCGTCGGCTTGGCTGGATAATCCAGATTATACACCGACGATACCCAAACACCGCGCATTTCTTCCTTGGCGGACGGGGCATGTACCGCTCCTGCGGCAGCAGAAAAACAGAGCGCACACACAAGTGTCAGTGCGATCATGCGAAAGATTCGTTTCATAGTTCCTCCTCTGGTACTGAACGATTCGGTAGAAAAGTTATGCATTTATTCGTCGAATCCTTGCACACTTTTCCATGTTTTCTATATTTTATGGTATCATTGTTCACAGACTTTGGCAAGGGGGCTTGACGCGGCTTCTAAAAAATCGTATGCTGAAAGCAGGACAATTCATGTGAAGGGATCTAAAATGATGGAACAAAAAAAAGCGTTGGTACTTCAGGATCTATCCTGCACGGGACGTGCCGGACTGACACAGGCCATGTGTGCGCTGTCTGCGATGGGGCATCAGTGTATCCCCCTGCCGACTGCGGTATATTCCGGCCATGCTGGCATCACCGGTTTTCAAACGGAAGACCTGACCGCATGGATGGAGCGCACACTTGCGCATTATACCGCGCTTGACCTTCGATTTGATGCAATACAAAGCGGTTTTCTCAATACCCCCGAACAGATCGCCTGCGTCCTGCAGGCGATCACCCGAAAAAAAGCGGATGGTATCGTACTGGTCGATCCCGTCATGGGGGACAACGGGAAGCTCTATAAGATCTGTACCCCTGCTCTCATGCATGAGATCACGCACCTGTGTCATGCGGCTGACTTTATCACGCCAAACGTCACAGAAGCCGCCGTGCTGCTGGGGCATACGCCGGACACGCACCCAAACGGGCTGACGGAGGCGAAGGATTGGGTACGCCGTCTGTGTGACCGCTACAAGGTACACACCGTCCTGACCGGACTGGGAGACGCACACACCGTCTGTACCGTCTGTGGGCAGGGCGAGACGATCACCGTTGTTGAAAACCCGCGGATCGACGCATACTATCCGGGAACAGGAGATCTGTTCGCGGCGGTCCTGCTGGGTGCATTGCTCCGCGAAGAGCCGTTGGAGCAAGCCGCCCATGATGCTGCACATTTTGTATCAGATTGCATCGCGGCGACCAATGCACTGCATACAGATCCCAAATGGGGTGTCCAACTGGAACCACAACTTTGGAGGCTATTACGCAATGATAAACAATCTGACTGAGATCGTCACATATTATAAGGGGTGCGGTGCACCCAGCGACCAGAGCGCACTGCTCGCCTGTCTGCGCGAAGCGCAGGAGGCATGCGGCGGGATGCTCGATGCCGCGGCACAGCAGGAGATCGGCGACATCCTTGGAGTGAAGCCCAGCTATTTGCAGGCCGCTGCAAAGCGTATCTCGGATCTGAAACTGTCCGGCGCGGCGCACACACTCACGGTATGTACTGGTGTGAACTGTTCCCGCCGCGGGGCAGAGATCCGCACCTATCTGGAAAAAGAGCTGGGCGCGCAGTCCGGCAAAACATTCCTGAATGGACGCTGGATGTATCGCACAGCCGGCTGTCAGCGTGCTTGCAGGACATCTCCCAACGTCCGTATCGACGGACAGCTCGTGACCGGCATCACACTGGATGCCCTCAAAAAACGTCTATCTGAATCCTAAATACGGAAAGATCCTCGACCCATCTGTCGGGGATCTTTTATTCATATTTTTTTATATTTGGTGTTGACAGACGGCATAGAAGCTGATATAATAAATATCGTTCCGAGCGAACAATACGCGGATGTAGCTCATCTGGTAGAGCGCCACCTTGCCAAGGTGGAGGTAGCGAGTTCGAGCCTCGTCATCCGCTCCAGTAAAAACCTCACTCAATCGAGTGAGGTTTTTTGTTATCTCCAGATCTTTTCTGCGCTGATTC
>JARIAV010000313.1 GCA_029257685.1 Butyricicoccus sp. | reverse complement strand
AGCTCAAGGTATATCAGCGCAACCGAAAAGCGAAAGAACACGCGCGTATTTTTGAAAAGCTGCCAGACCTGCAAAGACTGCGTGCGCTGGAGGAAAAGAAGGCACAGGCACTCGAAGCCATTGCTTCCGGTGCGTATGCACCCTCAGCACCACCGATGCCGATGCCGGAAATGCGTCTGCCGCAGCCTGTTGCTGCACCGACCGCCACAGCGGATGCTGGTCCGGTCGAGGTCACAGTGACGCCAATGGCATAAAATTTCAAACAGACAGAAGAAAACGGCTGGTTTCCGCACAAGGCAGAAATCAGCCGTTTTGTGATGCAGAGGAGGTGCATTACAGATCAAAGCAGATCGTCACGCAAGGATTCCAGAATATTTTCCTGTCTGAGCCGTCGTTCCCCTCTGGCGTAGCACAGCACGATAGAAGCAAGAACGAGGAGCAGAAAGAGCGCGAGGGGCAGGGCAGGGAAAAAGGGAAGATATTCGGAGATACGCACTTCCGTAATGAACAGGAACGCACCGATGACCCCGGCCTGTATGGGAAGACTCCAGAGAACAGGGCGCAGACCAAGAAAGATCGCTTCCAGAAACAGCATTTTGCGCAGATCGCGCGGAGACAGTCCCACAGAGCGCAGCATGGCAAATTCACGCCGACGCTGGTGCAGACTTCCCAAGACCGTAGATGCAAGATTGGATAAACCGATCAGGGCAAGCAGCAGAGAAACAAACATAGTGGATATTTTTACAACACGGTTTCCGGCTTCGCGTGCTTCCATTCGATCTGCAAGATTTACGATGTAGTAATCCCCTGAGCCGTGAGAGCGATCGAGTGCGGCATCGATCTGATCGGATGCAGTATGGAGATCGGAAAGAAATGCAGGGGAATCCGGTGCGGTTTGAATGGAGGCAACGCCCTTCAGATCCAGACCACGCAGCTTTCGGTTATTGTTTTGCATGGCAAGATTTTGTGCAGTCTCCAATGGGACGATCGCAATCGGGTTATAATAGCTGGAGAAAATCAGAGCGGGCAGGTGCTCTGCAAAATCTCCAATGGTGATTTCTGGCTGGAAGGCATCGGAAGCATCGCTGTTATAGACGCGCTCATGCAGGGTGAGCGTGTCACCTGTGGACAGATTCAGGATGGGGAGATACACAGGCTCTCGTCTGGTCGAATGCTTAGGGGACAGGGTCTTGTTATATAAGATCACACGGTTTTTGTCTGTAAAGTATGGTTCAGGGTCGATGCCCTCAGCCGCGCAGAAGGTGCGGAAGGTTTCGGTATCCAGACCATGTATCGTAACCTGTAAGCGGAAGGTATCATTTGCCTGCGGTGTCATATAAAATCTTCCGGTTTCGGAAAGCGCGGAAAAGGAACCGTCTGCCGTGCGCAGAGCCTCTGTCTGCATGGAGGCAGGGACAGAGACGGAAAACGGAAGCTGACTGTAATAGGAGATGGAGGCGATATTGGGCAGGGTGCGAAGCTGTTGCATTTGCTCTGTCGTGAGTGGCACGCCGTTTTCCGTGGAAAATGAGATCTGGTTTTCCTGCGTGGGATATACGACTTCAGCTGCGTCCTGAATGGACAGGATATAGAAGATCGAGGTCAGGGCAGCAAAGGACAGGATGAGGGACAGGGTCGCAGTGCGGTACGCCTTGCGCCGGACATCCAAAGCGCGTGCGGACAGCTCTCCGGTCAGTCCGAACGTGCTCCGCAGGATGGGGTGTTTTCGTGGTTTGTTGCGTGCTCCTCCATCCCCCTGCCGAATGGCTGCAATGGGGGACAGCTTCGCAACCTGTCTGGCAGGGATCCGTGCGGATAGATACACCGTGATGAGTGTTAAGACGATCGCAGGGATGCAGGCAGGCAGACCGTAAGTGAAGATCACATCTCCTGCGTCACGCATATTCTGATTGGAATGATTGATGAGAGAAAACATACCTGCATCCAGTATCCAGCCAAAGAACAAACCGAGTGGGAGAGGGATCACAGTCAGCAGCATCCCCTCAAACAGGATAGATCCTTTGATTTGTCGTGGGGTCGCGCCAATGCTGGATAAGATCCCAAGATGTGTCAGCCGTGCCGATGCAGAGACCGCAAAGGAATTGTGAATGATGAGCACGAACACGGAGACCACGAGCACCGCAAGCGTCAAAGCAGACAGCGGCAGGGAAAGCTGATCGAGGGACAGAATTTGAAAAACACCATCGGGAAAAATCAGATGGTGTCCCAGATACGAGGCGTTATATCTGAGGTTGTACTGTCCATATTCATCCGTTTGCCAGCCAAGTGCTGCCGCGATTTTGGGAAGCTCGCGGTAGGTGTCACGCATATTCCGAAAGCGCAGATAGACCGTGATCTCGTCATCAGGAGCGATGCTGCTTTCCTCAAGATATCCGAGCGCAGTATAGGCAGGGGTGGTCGATGGGGTCGTGACATCCAGTTTGCCGACAATGGTATAGGGGATGGTTTGCGTGTGCTCAAATCGTTCCCCTGCGGCAAAGGGTTCGGTGTTCTCCAAAATATGTCCATCGACCGTGCGTCTGCCGAGCGGGAGCTGCCAGACATCGCCGACCTGTGTTTCCGGATGGTCATCGAAATATTGCTTGGACAGTGCAAGCTCCCCTGCCTTTTGAGGGATACGTCCCTCAAGGATGAGATCCTTTTCGGGCATGGAATCCCAATACGCCGCGTTTGCATCGCGGAAGATCAGATAAGGACGCTTGGGGTCAGAAGCATCTGTCTGCGCGGCAAGCCATGCACCTTTGATGAGTGTGGTGTCTACCGTGGCATAGTGTTCGATCAGATCGAGATCCCGTCCGAAGGTACGGTCAAACAATTCTCCATGCCAGTTTCCATTTTCTTCTCTCGTCAGCCGTACATTATCCGTCCACGTCGTGACGCAGATGCCACAGAGGGCGGAGAGCATGGTTGTGACCAGAAAGATGGCGATCATGATGGAAAGAGAGGTGCGTTTGTTGCGGCGCACATAGTCCAGTGTATAGGAGCGCAGGATATTCATGGATGCACCGCCTCATCTCTCACGATACGACCATCTTCCAGCGTGATCATGCGGTCGGCCTCCAGTGCGATCTTTTCATCATGGGTGATGAGCAGGATGGTCTGCCCGTAGCGGCGGTTGGATCGTTTGAGCAGGGCGATCGTTTCCTCAGAATTTTTGCGGTCGAGATTGCCGGTCGGTTCATCGGCAAGCAGGATCGCAGGGCGATAGATGAGGGCACGTCCGATCGCGGCGCGCTGCTGTTGTCCGCCGGATAGTTCGCTGGGCAGATGATGAAGCCGATCTTGCAGCCCAAGAGAAGAAACGATCTCCTCGAATCGCTCAGGATCTGGCTTCCTGTTATCCAGAAGCAGCGGGAGCAGGATGTTTTTCTGCACATCCAGTGTGGGGATCAGGTTATAGAACTGGTAGATCAGCCCGACCTTGCGGCGGCGGAAGATGGCAAGCTGTTCTTCGTTGTGTGCAGACAGGTTGGTGTCCTCGATGTAGATCTGTCCCTCTGTGGGGCGATCCACACCGCCCAGCAGATGCAGCAGCGTGGATTTGCCTGAGCCTGAGCTGCCGATGATGGAGACGAATTCTCCTTTTTGAATGGATAGATCGATATGATCGAGCGCGGTGACCATCGCTTCCCCCGAGCCGTAGGTCTTTGTGAGATTTTCACAGCGTAAAATTTCCATGGCAGATAACCTCCTTGATAGACTCAGCATAACAGATGAAACTTACAGTTCGGTGACAAAGGGATATATTTTTCAAAAAAATAAAGCCAGCGGAAGCTGGCAGTCACAAATCAATTTTGATAGATGGCAGGCTGGATTTTGCATTTCTGCAAAATGGTTTGCTTCGAGAAGCAGGGAAACGTGTCGCGGTCTCGCGACGGAGACACAAGGGGTAGAACCTTACGGTTCTTGCCCTTGTGAATCCCACACTCCCTTCCATCCGGTTAAGAATGGCAATGCCCCAGAGGGTGTGAAAGTATGGACTCCGCCACCGGCGGGATCTATGAAGCCTCTTTTGGCGCTGATTGTTGATGCAAGCATAAAGCCAATTTATGCGTTGTTTGCACAAACAGGACGGGAAATCTTCTTTGCGTTTCAGCAGGAAGGTTTTCGTTGTTTTATAGGATTTGCCGCATTGCCGCATCCGGAACGAGCCGACCAGTGTGCGCGCTGGTCGGACTGTTCCAACGCTGCGGACTCTTTCTGCCAACGGTCTGTGCTCGAACGTCCATTGCTCCTCATTTGGGTTCTGGGTGACGTTCACGCGAGCGTTCATGGAGGGG
>JARIAV010000305.1 GCA_029257685.1 Butyricicoccus sp. | reverse complement strand
CCTCAATGAAGCCAGTGAAGGAGTACATGATACCTGCGAGGATGAATACCATCATGGTATTCTGTGCAACATTTACACCGGATACATTTGCAGCCTCCGGATTGGAGCCACAAGCGAACATGTTCTTACCAAAGCGAGTCTTGTTCCAGATGAACCACATGACAAGTGCAAGCACGAGTGCATACCAAACATAGTTCGGGATCGGTACATTTTCCTTACCCACATGAAGGATAGAGCCATTTACAACTTCCTTATAGTAGCCAGCCAAACCAGAGATCGGCGCACCGTTGTTGCCGTTCATGTTGGTGAACAGAAGCAGGATACCGTAAACGATCAGCTGGGTTGCCAGTGTTACGATGAACGGATGCAGACCGAACTTTGCAACGGAGAAGCCGTTTACCAGACCAACCAGCGCACCAACAGCCATAACGATCAGCAACGTGCCGAGGATCATAACAGCCGGATGGAACTGTGGGATGTTCGGGAACATCTTGCTTGCATAATCAGCAGCCTGCAGGAATGCAGCGGACATACAAGCAGTCAGACCAACGACGCGGCCTGCGGACAAGTCCGTACCGGTCAGAACGATCGTACCTGCGATACCCATTGCGATGGGCAGGTTTGCCGCCGTCAATGAGAGCATATTGACAATGGATGGTATACCAAAAAATTTCGGATTATAAATACCAATGCCGATCGCTGCGATCACAAGGAAAATATAGAGCGAGTTATTGATGAACCACTCTTTCCAAAATGTGTGCTTTTCCTTTGCGCTCAGTGCGCTGAACTCGGCATATCTTTGCTTGAAATTAAATTTTCCCATAGCCTTTTCCTCCCCAGATTATACATACTTGGCTGCAAGTGTCATGATTTCTTCCTGCGTTGTGGTCTTTGCGTCCACTTCGCCTGCCAGACGTCCACCTGACATGACCAGAATGCGGTCACATACACCCAGCAGCTCAGGCATTTCGCCCGATACCATGATAACACCCTTGCCGCGGTTTGCCAGATCGATAATCAGCTGATAGATCTCATACTTTGCACCAACATCGATACCACGCGTCGGTTCATCGAGCAGCAGGACTTCCGGCTCAGTCAGCAGCCAGCGTCCCAGAATGACCTTCTGCTGGTTGCCGCCGGACAGCGTGCGGATCTTGGTCTCCTGCGTCGGTGTCTTGACGCGCATGGACTTGATGACCCAATCGGTGTCCTCTATCATTTTCTTATTGCTCAGCCACAAACCACCCTTGAGATATTTTTTCAAACTGGAGATGACTGTATTTTCGCGGATGGAACGAATACCAAAGATACCCGTTGCACGTCTTTCCTCTGTCAGGAGCGCAAAGCCGTTCTTGATACTCTCTGCCGCATTGCGGTTTTGCACCACCTTGCCATCCAGCTTCAGGGTACCCGCCGAACGGGTCGCGATGCCAAAGATATTTTCCAGCACCTCGGTTCGTCCTGCGCCGTCCAGACCGGCGATGCCCAGCACCTCGCCCTTGCGCAGCTGGAAGGATACATCCCGTACATGGGAATACTGTGCGCTCAGTCCTTCGACCTCCAGCGCGACCTCTCCCGGTGTATTGGTCTTGGGCGGGAAACGATTGGTGAGTTCACGGCCTACCATGAGCTTGATGATCTTATCCATCGTCAGCTCACTTGCAGGCTCAGTTGCGATCCATTGTCCGTCACGCATGATGGTAACATCATCGGAGATCCGCAGGATCTCTTCCATCTTATGTGAAATATAGATGATACCGCAGCCCTGATCGCGCAGCATGTTGATGATGCGAAACAGGTGCTCTACCTCGACCTCAGTCAGAGAGGAGGTCGGTTCATCGAATACGATAATTTTCGAATCATAAGAGACCGCCTTTGCGATCTCGACCATCTGACGCTGGGAAACCGGCATGGTGCTCATGGTACGATGCGGATCGACCTTAACACCGAGTTTCTCGAACAGCGCGATAGAATCCTTGTACATCTTCTTTTCGTCGATGTAATTTGCAAACTTGAGCGGGTATCTGCCCAGCCACAGGTTTTCCATAACGGTGCGTTTGAGCGCCTGATTGAGCTCCTGATGCACCATGGCAACACCGTTTTCCAGTGCTTCCTTCGAGGTCTTGAAGTCGATCTCCTTGCCCTCTAATGTAATTGTACCTTCATCCTTCTCGTAAATACCAAACAGGCATTTCATCAGCGTAGACTTTCCTGCGCCGTTTTCTCCCATCAGCGCATGCACGGTACCGCGCCGCACGGTCAGGGATACGCCGTCAAGTGCACGAACGCCCGGAAATTGTTTACAGATGCCCGTCATCTGCAGCAGGACGTCATTTTGCATAGTTTATTCCTCCCCTTTTGGCGGCACGCATACGCGCGCCACGCCTGTATTCCGGAAAAATAGCCGCCGCCGTTTTGCGCGGCAGCGGCTTATTCATTCAACCAAATCTCGACAGTTTATAAACTTATTCGCCCATGTATACCTGATACGGAATACGGATCTTGTTGGTACCCTTGTCCACGGTGTACTTATCTGCGATACCGTCCATGAGCGGCTTGCCAGCAGCGATGTTGTTTACCAGATCGGTGATGCACGCAGCCATACCTTCAGCGTCCTGCTTGATGGAACCGGTCATCATGCCCTTCGCGATCAGATCCTTTGCAGCGTCGGTTGCGTCAACACCGAATACCGGTACATACGGGCCAGCTTCCTTGCCATCTTCCACCTGCTTGTTGTAGCCAACGGTATTGAGTGCAGTGATTGCGCCCTCTGCCATGCCGTCGTTGTTGCAGATGACGAGCTCGACCATGTTCTTGTTTGCGTCGTTGTACTCGGACAGCAGGGTGGTCATGTACTCGTTTGCAGCAGCGGAAGACCAAGAGCCGTTCTTGTCAACCAGATACTTGTCTGCGTTCTTTGCATCATAGAACTCCAGCTTTTCCTTACCAGCTTCCTCAAGAACCTTGTCTGCATCTTCTACTGCAAACTGGGTACGGAACTCAGCCTCTGCGTTGCCCTGCTCACCCTTGAACAGTACATAGGAGATCTTGCCGTCGCCGTTCAGGTCACACTTGTCAAAGTTCTCGACCAGATACTTACCGATCATCTCGCCCTGCATGTGGCCAGCTTCCGGCGCATTTGTGCCAACGAATGCGGAGTTCTCATAGCTGTTGATGACATCATCGGAAACCTCACGGTTGAAGAATACCAGCGGCAGGTTTCCAGCCTTAGCCTTATCTACAACACCGGTTGCAGCGTCATCAGAACCTGTATTTACAAGGTTTACAACCAGCATGTTTGCACCCTTGGTCACTTCGTTCTGAACCTGCTCGGTCTGTGTGGTCTGGTTATTGTTGCCGTCCTGATTGGAAGGCGTGATGCCGATGCCCTTGAGGGAAGCGTCCAGAGCACCACGAACAGATGCAATATATGTATCAGCGTAGTTATAGTACATTACGCTGACCTTGAGGTCGCTTGCAGCCTGACCGCCCTGATTTGCGTCGCCGCCTGCCGGCTGATCGTTGCCGCCGCCACATGCTGCCAGAGTCAGAGCCATAGAAGCCACGAGGCTTGCTGCCATAATGCGCTTGATTTTCATTTGAGTATCCTCCTCTATTTTCCGTTCAACATTCGGACCGCTTGTCCGTTTCGTTGATATTATTATATAAAAATCATAGCATAATGGAAATG
>JARIAV010000288.1 GCA_029257685.1 Butyricicoccus sp. | reverse complement strand
TGCAATGACCGGTGCATTGGGGAACAGCTCTGCCGCGGTTTTCGTCCGCTGCTGCGGCTGTGCCGGTCGCGGCGGTGCAGGGCGTGCCGCCTGCGGTCTCTGGGTCTGTACCGGCGGCCGCTGCGGCGGTGGTGCAGACTGCACGGGTCGGGGCGGCGGTGTCGGATCCGCCGGTCTCTGCGGTGCAGGCGGTCGGTAGGTCTTGACCATCTGTTCCAGTGAAAAATCAGGCGGGAACGGCTGATTGCCTGCCCAAGCACACAGCACGGCATATTCATTTTTCGGGTCGAGGGTCTGGTATTTGGCGTCCCCCTTTGGCTCGATGAGCAGGATATCACAGCCTGCCCGCGCCAAAATACAAAACAGCTGGAATTCATGGCTGCTCAGTTCGCCGTCATAGAGGATACGCGGCATGGGATCTTTTCCGAGCAGATGCAGGAGCTGTTCAAAGCGATAGTACATCCAGCACAGGAATTTTGTATAGGCATTGCGCAGCATATTGTCATTCTTGCCCTGTCTGCGCTGCTCCTCCAGTACATCGAAGATCGCCTGTGAAATCTGGGTGCGCTGGAGCTCGCTCAGACGGGGCAGCCATTTTTGCAGCTGGGCAGCAAAAAAAGCCGGATCACAGGTAAACGCATCGCCCAAGCTGCGATGCAGATAATCCAGCTGGTTCCCGTCCGGATTTTGCAGCTTTCCCGTGATACGCAGGGGCATTTGTGTGCGCTTCTGCATTGCCTGCTCCAGAAACTGCGCGAGTGCCGGACTGTATCCGGCAACGCGGCAAAAATAGCCACCTGCCGGCTGACGCGCACTGAGCGGCTTCCAAAAATCATCAAATTGTGTCAGCTGCAATCTTGTCTGCATGATGTCTACACCCTGACCCTATCTGAAATGCTTTGACTTTTATAAAGTAATGTGTCAAATGATACTACCACTTTACCATTTTTACCATCATTTTTCAATAGATATCCGATTTCGAATCTTCATAATTTATAAATATTTAACAAATCCGCCTTACACGTCGCGGAGCTGGCGGATGATGCCGCACGCCTTATAGTTTTTGAGCGGGTACGGCTCGACCGGTACGCCCTTTTCCTGTGCAAGCTGATAGAGATGACACAGCGCAGGGTCGTCCTGTACGTCCTCGCGCACAAGGAGCTTCCACGGCAGACGGCGGAGCAGGACGCGCGTGGCTTCCCCGATGCCCGGCTTGACCAAATTGATATCCGAAACGCCGAAGTGCCGTGCGATGCGCTGGGTCTCCTCCAAGCCGCTGTGGTCGAGGGTCACGGCAGACAGGGACGGTGCGGCGGAAAAGCGTGCCGCCACGGTATCGAGGAATTCATAGGAGCGATCGTCTGCACGGAGTTCGCCATAATATGCCGCTCCGTGGAAATCGGTCTCCCCGATGAGGTCGGCGCGCAGGAAGGTGCGGCTGACCAGTCCGGACACCGTACAGTTGAGGCAGGAGCTTGGGATCAGGAAATCCTCATGTGTACCGCACAGCTCGGTCAGCCCTGCCGGATCGGACAGGACGGCAAGCTCTGCACTGACATTCGGATAGGCGGCAAGCTCACGGCGCAGCTCGGTCAGGATCGCACCCTTGCCGATCCAGCCATCTACGAACTGCAAGTCCTCCGGCGCGTGGCGCTCGAGCAGATAGCGCATGGCATTGTTGTCGATGCCGCGTCCGCGAATGATGGAAATACCATAATGCGGCGTGTCGATGCCATAGCGTTCCCTGAGATACCACTTGAGCAGGATACCGATGGGCACACCGGCACGCGCAAGCGACACCAGAACCACCCGCTCGCCCTTGGCTGCATAGATGCGTTCGGCGCACTGGCGCACGGCGGCGGCGGTGCGATCGGTCTCGTTTTGGAGGGCCTGCCGGTACGCCTCCAGATATTTTTCACTCGGCACATATTCCTGCGGGAGCATTTCGCAATAGGATCTGCCCCGCTGGATCTCTGCCTCTCGTTCTCTGGTGGACATCGGCTCTACCAGCCCCGTGATATCCTTGAGGAGCAGGGTGACGTCCTCCGCCCGATAACTGCTGTTCATATAGACCTCCAATATTCCGACTTCCAATCAAACAGGGTGATTTTTGTATTTCCGGCTGTCCGGAGCGCGGCAAGCAGGCTGGAAAGCCCCTGCTTTTCCGGTTCGGGGGCATCGGTCACGATGCACACATGGTCATACGCCTGTAGATCATACACATAGGTCGTGCGCGCTGCATCATAGAGACTTTGCAGGGTGTAGCGGCTGTGCAGGGGATACGCCGGTTCCGTGCTTGGCTGGATGGGACTGCGCGTTGTGGCATGAAAGCGCACGGTGTGTCCCTGCTGTTCGAGCATTCGTCCGGCGCACAGTCCGGCATACATACATTCCTCCGTGCCCAGCACCAGCACACGGGCTGCATCGTGCGGCACATGGTCACAGACCGCCTGTGCCAGCGTGGTGCAGGCATCAGCATAGGCATCTGCGCGCCATGCACGGGAGCGGATATTGGGCATCCCGAGCAGGCGGACGCGCTCTGCCGTCTGTACATCGGCTTGCTGTACCGGATATTTCTCGCCGTCACAGCGATATTGCCCCAAGGTGCGTTCCATTGCCGCGTTGTCGGTATGGAGCAGGAAGCGCGTCCAGATGCCCGCAGCAGCATACCGCCGTTTGGATTCTTCCGTCATCCCGTTGAGGATGGACGCGACCCCGAAGGTCACGCCCTCTACGGCATAGGCTTCCTTGAGCACCTCGATCAGGTGCAGGATGGTGTTTCCGGTCGTGACCTCATCCTCGACAAATACCACATGCTTTGCCCATTTGAGCGCAGCCCCCAAGCCATCGCGCGTGATATACTGTTCGGTCGCATGGCTGTGGGTTTCGGAAAAACACAAATATTTTTTCGCGGCGGTTCTCGGCGCAGCGTCTTCGCTCTCCTCGTCTGACCGAACCTGACCTATGCTATCCTTTCCTTCCCTTTCCTCT
>JARIAV010000294.1 GCA_029257685.1 Butyricicoccus sp. | reverse complement strand
CATGTGATCCACCTGATGCGCGGACAAATTTTCGATCTGCACGGCAAAACCTTTTTCACGATGGGTGGTGCAAGGAGTCATGATATCGACGCCGGCATCTTGGAGCCAGATGATCCAAACTTCCGCGCTTTGCAAAAAAAGCTGGATCGGGAAAACGCCCTGTACCGCGTCAATCATGTCAGCTGGTGGAAAGAGGAGCTGCCGAGCGCAGAAGAATATACCGAGGCACGGCAAACGCTGGCGCGTGCCGGCTGGAAGGTCGATGGTATCCTGACCCATTGTGCGCCGACCAGTATTCAGGCGAAGATCGATCCGATGTACCATGCAGACCCACTCACCGACTTCTTAGAAGAAGTACGGATGCAATGCACATTTGAGGCATGGTTTTTCGGGCACTATCACGAAGATTTTTCCATTGATGACAAATTTCATCTGCTGTATGATACAGCAATCGAAGTATAAACCACATCGGGCATCAAAAAAGCGGACTGTACACCAGTCCGCTTTTTATCATGCACTTTGTTCGTCAGCGTAGGATACGCAGTTTTTCCCGCGCTCCTTGGAGCGATACATGGCAGCGTCTGCCGCCTTGTACAGGTGTTCATACAGCTCACTGTCCGCCTCCTGAGAAAACGCTGCACCGATGCTGCAAGTAATGGACACTTCACCCTTGTCATTCCGATATGTCTTGGGAATGGTTTGCAGGATCGCCGCGATGCGATCGGTCACACAGTCCCTGTTCTTGACATTTGGCATGAAGATGACGAATTCATCTCCACCCAATCGGCTGACACTGTCCGTTTCTCCGAACAGCTTTTCTAAATCCTGCGCCACGTCTTTCAGGCAGTGGTCGCCCTCAAAATGTCCGAGGGTATCATTGAGCGGCTTAAAATTATCCAGATCCAATAAAATCATTGCACATAGAGCGTCCTCTGCCGTATGGGTCTGTACTGCGGCTTGCAGTGCCTTGCGGTTGAGTAAGCCGGTCAGCGCGTCCCGCTCGCTGAGATAAATGATCTGCTGTTCCTTTTCAAACGTCTGATAATTGAGGAGGCAGCAGCAAATATTGATGCCTGTAGCAATCAAGATCATAAACAAGCTGTCAATAATATACAGGTTCATCACTCCCAACCCGATAACATCACTGTTTTTATACATAGTGATTGCAATATCCATCAGCGTAATGAGGGTGATAATGCCACAATACTTCCGGATATGCCCGATCAACGTGACCGAGGTTGAAAGCATCAAACAAATAACGACTGTAAAAGAAATATATTCATCATATAGAAAATATTGCAGTTCCAGCAACATAAGTATCTGCAAGATATTCAGATACGCTGCGGTGATCACATATTTTCTATGTTTATTCAGATATCCACAGAATAAAAGATATGCAACCAGACACAAGAGTAATTGTATAAAGGACACCCAGAATGCGCTATCTACATTTTGACCTTCTGTAAATTCAAATATAGTAATGACTGCAATATGTATGAGAAAGAACAGTACAAGACACAGTGAAAAGATCCGCTGTACCTTACATACATATTCTTCTATTGCAGCCTGATAATGGAATGCATCTGATTTCATTTTTTTGAGCCTTTGCTTGAGACGTATCCTCATAACCCCTCCTTATGTTTCTTTCGTTCCTCTATCAGCGAGTTGTCCTCCTTTCCTCACAAGTCTGTGTATTGCACATGAAAATCCAGTAAAAACAATATTCTTTTTACTTTTCACCATACACTACTTTTTTAGTATACCATAGTCTTGAAACGGGTGTCAATTTTTGGGATCGCAACCGTTTTCTTCCATTCCGGCTTGCAGGGTCAGCTGCACGCATGCACCCGCTTCCGTGTTGGCGAACATGAGCTGTCCGCCGTGCTCCTGTGCGATGCGCCGCACAAAGCAAAGCCCCATGCCCCAATGCCCATCCATCGGGCGGCTCGTATGCTCCGTGTAGAAGATGGTTCCGGCTTTTTCGAGTG
>JARIAV010000246.1 GCA_029257685.1 Butyricicoccus sp. | reverse complement strand
TATGTGCATGACCTCTATAAGCCCATTCCGGGACGCTTCAAGGACTATATCTCCACGCCGAAGCCCAATGGGTACCAGTCCCTGCATACAACGGTCATCGGCCGTGAGGGCATCCCGTTCGAGATCCAGATCCGCACCGGAGAGATGCACAAGATGGCAGAATACGGCGTTGCGGCACACTGGAAGTATAAGCAGGGGCTCGACCGCGTGGGCAATGAGGAAGCGTTCTCGTGGATCCGTCAGCTGCTCGAAGCACAGCAGGACACCGAGGCGGAGGACTTCATCAAGGCGATCAAGGTCGAACTGTTTGCCGATGAAGTATTCGTCTTTACGCCAAAGGGCGATGTCATCAATATGCCGGCAGGCGCGACCCCGATCGATATGGCGTATGCCATCCACTCGGCAGTTGGCAACCGTATGACCGGTGCCAAGGTCAATGGCCGCATCGTGCAGATCGACAGCCACCTCAAGAACGGCGATATCGTCGAGATCCTGACGAGCAAGGAAACGCACGGCCCCAGCCGTGACTGGCTCAAGATCGTGCGCACGACGGAGGCGCGCAATAAGATCAAGCAGTGGTTCAAGAAGGAATGTCGCGAAGAAAACATCATCAAGGGCAAGGAGGATCTGGACCGAGAGCTGCGCGCCAACCTGCTCTATAATGGCTTCTACGAAAACGAAGAAGTTATCCAGAACACCCTCAACAAGTTCAGCTTCCAGAACATCGATGAGATGTATGCAGCGATCGGCTATGGCGGGATCACCATCACCAAGGTCATCAACAAGGTCAAGGACGAGGTGGGACGCATCCGCCGCGCGGCAGAACGCGCGGAAAAGGCAGAGCAGATGCTCGCACAGCCGCAGCCGGAGAAAAAGAGCCGCCGCAGTCAGTCGGGCGTCATCGTCGAGGGCATCGACAACTGCCTTGTGAAGTTTGCACGCTGCTGCACCCCGATCCCCGGCGATGATATCGTTGGCTTCATCACGCGCGGCTATGGCGTGTCCATCCACCGGCGGGACTGCGTGAACGTGCGCACCAACGAGGAGGACAAGGACCGCAGCCGCTGGGTGAACTGCTGGTGGGACGAGGATCTCATCGAGCGCAACAATAAATTCTCGACTGCGCTTCAGATCTCCACACGCAGCCGCACAGGCATTCTGGCAGAGGTCATGGTGCTTCTGGCACAGACCAAGGTCAATGTGCGTGACCTCAGCGCAAGGGATCTTGAGGACGGCTATGGGGTCATCAATGTGGTCATTGACGTGACCGGTGTGCGTCAGCTCAAGCACATTATGACACGACTCAAAAATACAAAGGGCGTTTTGGATGTTGCACGCATTTCCAACGATGCCGCCCATTGAGAAAAGGAAGATAACATGCGAGTTTTGATCCAGCGGGCAAAAAATGCCGCAGTCACCATCGACGGCACGGTCAAGGGACAGATTTCTCATGGTCTTGTGATCCTGCTCGGCGTATGCGAGGGGGATACCGTTGAGGACGCGGAGTATCTGGCGGATAAGTGCGTGGGACTGCGGATCTTTACCGATGAAAATGATAAAATGAATCTGTCCTGCGCGGACATCGGCGGGGAGCTGCTCATCGTTTCCCAGTTCACGCTGTATGGCGATTGCAGGAAGGGCAAGCGTCCCAGCTTTGTGCGGGCGGCACGTCCGGAAACCGCGATCCCGCTCTATGAACACTTTATCGAGCGGTGCAAGGCGAGCGGGCTGCCCGTTGCAACGGGGACATTCGGCGCGGATATGCAGGTGTCCCTCACCAATGACGGCCCCGTGACCATCTGGATGGACACCGCCGAAATGCGCCCCCAGTAAAAGGAGAACCAAAGAATGAAGATTTTACAGCTGCGTGTCGGCATGGTCGGCACAAATTGTTATATCGTATTTGACGAAGAGAGCAAGCTCGGCGCGGTCATCGATCCGGGGGACAACGCCAAGGAGATCGTGCAGGCGGCAGAGCATGAGGGCGTGAAGCTCGCATGGGTGCTGCTGACCCACGGACACTTTGACCATATCCTTGCTGTGCATGACGTACAGCAGATGACGGGCGCAAAGCTCGCCATCCACAAGGACGACCTGTGGATGCTCCAGCCGGAAAAGCTGGCAAAGTCCATGCGCTCCTTTGGGCTGTCCCGTGCAGGCTATGAAGCGCTGACGCCGGATATCCTTGCGGAGGAGGGCACGGAGATCGCGATCGGCGGTCTGACAGCGAC
>JARIAV010000243.1 GCA_029257685.1 Butyricicoccus sp. | reverse complement strand
CTGTACACCCGAACCACCGCAAAAACGATGTTTACCAGAATTGGAAACAACCAGCACCCAAAAGGGCTGCACAGACCCGCCTTGTGGCGGAGTTCATACATTCACACCCTTGGGGCACTTCCGCAGAAACGAACCGACTGCAGAAACCCCGCCTGTGGCGGAGGTCATACTTTCACACCCTTTCGGCGGCAGATAGGTAAACCAGATGGAGAGGGATGGGGAGGATTCCAAAGGGCAGAGGAAACCGCAAGGTTTCCAGCTCTTTGGCCGCTGTCGCGCGGCCGCGACACGTTTCCCTGCTTCTCGAAGCAAATCATTTAGCAGAAATGAAACTCCAACGGACATTCCAAACGCTCCGCAGTCTGTGCGAGCATAGATTTCCTCCGCCGTCGCGCGGCCGCGACACGTTACTTTTGCTTCCAAGCAAAAAATTTTTAGCAGAAAAGAAAACCATACGGACGTTCCAAAAAACATTCCCCCTTGCTTCCAAGCAAATTCTTTTTTGTAGAAAGGAAAACCCTACGGATTCCCAAAAAACATTTTCTCTTGCTTCCCAAAACAACTCTTTTTAGCAGAATGAAAAACATAAGGAATCAAAAACCTCACGGTTTTCCAAAACATAAACTCTTGACTTTCCAACCCTTTGGTGCTAGAATACTTAAAGTTTGAATTAGTCATAGCTAACAATTAGAATTGACTAACTCCCCCTTCATCCCATAGAATAGAAAGGAACCAACCGTATGAAAAAACGCATCGCCCTCCTCATGGCAATGACCCTTGCCGCCACCCTTTTCACCGCCTGCGGCACGACGCAGAGCAATACTCCCGCTCCCTCTGCCAGCAAGGAGTTTTCCATCGCCTACCCTTCCTATATGCAGGAAGCGGAGGGCAAACAACTCACCCTGCCGGAGAAACCCGAAAAGATCATTGCACTTTCCAACTCTGCCATGCAGATTCTGGTGCGCTGTGACGTGAAACCCATCGCTTTCCGCAAAGCCCCCGACTACATCGACTTCCCTGACTGGGTCAGAGAACTTCCCGTCATCGAGACCGGTATGAACACACTGGACACGGAAAAGGTCATCTCCATGGAACCCGATCTCGTCATTATGGGTACACACCTCAAGGCAGATTACAGCCAGCAGCTCACCGACGCAGGCATCCCCATCTACTACACCAGCGAAGGCCCCGGCATCGCCTATCCGGAAATCAAGGAAGAAGCCCTCTCCCTCGCCCGCTCGTTCGGCTCCGAAGCACTGGGCAAGGAGATCGAGGGTGAATTTGAAGCCATCGAGACGCGTATGCAGGAATACAGGGAATCCACCGAGAGCAAAAGCGCGATGATCCTGTTCGGTGCGCCCCCCTCTCACCAGCAGACCTCCAAGAGCTATCTTGGCAGCATTCTCTCCATGCTTCCGTTCGAGAACCTCTCGGATACCCAGATCGACGTCGATCTGCGCATGGCACCGATCGACATGGAAAAACTGGTCACGCTCGATCCGGAAATCATTTTTGCCATCTCCCCGACCACCCCGAACGCGGACGATCTCAAAGCCCTGTATGCGCAGGAATTTGCATCCAATCCGCAGATCTGGAACACGCTCCAAGCCGTGAAAAACGATCGTGTCATCTACCTGCCGAATGAATATGTGACCTCCAAGGGGATCCATATCATCAACAGCATCGGGCATCTGCTCGACCTGCTGGAAGAAAAATCCGTCTAAGGCGTATCTGAAAGCAAAGAAATCAACGAATTTCGACTTTTCAGACAGTCCCTCATGAAAGGAAGGCTTTCCATGAAAGTACAAATCATCTATTCCAGCCTGACCGGCTGCACCGCACGCGTTGCACGCGCCATCTTCGATGGTATCCCGCACGCGGAAAAGTCCATCCACGACCTCAAGGACGGCGCACCCGTTCTGGACGGTGATATCATCCTGCTGGGCTATTGGGTCGATCAGGGCGGCCCCAACCGTGAAATGATGGACTTTATGAAGACCATCAAGGGCAAGGCTGTGGGCATCTTCTGCACGCTGGGCTACTACGCCGACAGCACCCACGCACAGCACAGCGTACAGGCAGGCATCGCGCTTGTGCAGGCAGATAACGCCGTCATCGGCAGCTATGTCTGCAATGGTGCACTCGCGCCGCAGATGATCGAGCGCATGCGCAAGGGCGGCTCCGGCCCCCACGCCGCAACCCCACAGAAAGAGATCCGCTGGGATCTCATGAAGGATCACCCGACACAGGCAGAATGTGCCCTTGCCGCTGAACGCTTCCGCGAGCGCATCGAGCTGTTCACCCGCTTCCGCGCACAGGATCTGGATTTTACCTCCATCGTGTGAATCGACAGCCC
>JARIAV010000171.1 GCA_029257685.1 Butyricicoccus sp. | reverse complement strand
GAGATCGTCAAACGATCCGGACTGTACGAAGCCGAGGAAGGCTGTCTTTCCCTGACCGGAACACGCAAGACCCAGCGTTGGAAGTCTATCAAAGTGCAGTATCAAAATGAAAAATTCCAGACACGTTTCAAGACGTTTACGGATTGGACCGCCGAGATCATCCAGCATGAGATCGATCACTGCGAGGGCATCCTCATCTGAGCAAAAATCCCAAGGCGATGCGCCTTGGGATTTTTTATTCGATCCTTTTCGCTCCTGGGTCTCGTTTGATTTCCGGATGTCTGCATAAACGCCGTAAATATAGGGTATCGTCTGTGCCTCCTCCTTAGTCATCACCTTTCCGGTGAGCTGTCTGCCGCCATTCTCGTCGAAATCAACCCCAAGCTTGCCTGTATATAGGGTGAGCATCTGGCTCTGCTGCGTGTTATCGTGAAAGGTTTCCGCAACCGTCAGCTTTGCACCCTCAAATTGGTCCATCGTACCATTCTACCATGTCTGTATCTTCATCAACCAGCGGATACTCTGCCCAGAAATCATAACTGATATCCGGACCATAGGTCTCGGTAAATCCATTTTCCAACTTCCAGCAGGCAGTGGTCACCCAGCGATCATCTGTCCCATACGGCATCACCACATCTGCTCCCACAAGACGGTTGTCCACTTCCGTCTTCGCCATCGCCTCCGGCGCACGCTCTCCTGCACGGAACGCCGCATCTCCCGCTCGCTGCATCGCATAAAGCTCTGCTTTGTCGATATTCGTAAAGGTTCTGGAACGATACAGACCGCCCCGATCTATTTCGGCACGCACGGTTTTGATATTCTCATCTGTCACACGGAACAGAGAAAAAGTACGCACAAGTCTCGTCCTCACGCCGCAACAAGCCCCCTTATGCAGTTCTATTACCCTGCATAAGGAGGCTTGTTGTCATTGCCTGTTTTACTGGATCTATTCGATTTCATTTATTGAGCCTATTAATCAAATCTATTAAATTCTTTCTTTGATGCAGTATATTGATTTTCCCAAATAACTGATTCAGTTCATGTGTACCCAACACTTTACTGATTCGGAAGACTTTAATTTTGTCGGATGTGTAATCCAATGTACTGAAAATCAAATCTATATCATGTTGCAAGCAATATTCTTCAAAGATTTCTTCATTATCTGATTCAAATTCAACTGTCACCAAATCAATCGATTTCAATGATGAGATGATATATTTCATTTCAAAGCTATCACAATTATGTATCAGTGCCCCTTTTAATTTTTTCATACTTTTGATTAATACATTTAACAAACAGAACATCAAATTACAAATCATTTTCTCATGATATACAATATTATAATATTGTAAAATAATTATATAAATATCATGTACGGTAGAAATAATAATCGGACTAAACTCTTTCGACATTTCATCATAATATTTTGCACTCGTCCCATTATCGCCTTTAATTTGGAAAAGCAGCTCTCTTTTTGTTATAAAAACAATATCTTTCATCAACTCTTCTAAATATATTGTTTCTAAGTTCAAATGAGACTTTATATATTCAGAAATTTCTTCATACATATAGGTGTTGATATGCAGGTTATGAATGCGATTATTTAGAAATGCCTCATCTTCAAAGTCCCCATTGATCAAGCAATTTGCTATTAAATAAACGATTTCGTTTTTTGGAAAATCTATATTTAATTTATATTGGATTATATCACCTACCTTTCTAATTTCATCCTCTGTATATATGTCGATAATCAAGTTTAATAATCGATTACTTAAGCTCACGGTATGTCCTTTTTTATTGCGATAGATCACAACTTCTAGCAAAATAGCTAGATTGATCATTTCATGCATCGAGCAATGAATACGAAACTCCGTACATATGATCTCTATTGTAGATCTGATACGTTGAAAGTCATCATTTAAAAATTCATATGCACTTTTTCTTAACTTTAAATGATCTGATGTATCATGATTCGCCTCTTTTATTTGTATTGTTTTTATTACTTCAGCAATCCAACACTTCAAGGCCTCTCGATATCTTCTCTCTCCATACAGAATACGAACCCCTCTTCTCTCTATTCGAAGTTCAATATCAAACTTTTCAAACCACTTTTCAGTCTCATGGAGCATTTTATAAACCGTTGGTCTTGATACATATAAGATGTCTTCCAACTCTTTGATCCGGATAGATTCATCTTCTACCAGCAACAGATAAATTATATAAAATTTCCGTTCACTCTTATAAATCTGCTCATAAAAACCAGCTTGATTCTCCAAATAAGAATCAAGCTGTGCAGAACTTTTCAATTTATAACCTTTCGCTTTTTGAGAAAAAATTTCAGCCTCCTGTAAAGAACAAATCTCTCTTGCTTCTTCTAAATTATTAAAAATCGTTCTTCTAGAAACATGCAATCGATCTGCAAGATCTTGTGCCGTAATATAGTCACTTGATGCACGCAATATTTTCAATATCTCCAAACCTAAATTCTGCATGTTTCCTCCTCTATGAAATATAATATCTATCCATTTCGCACTCATTTATTCAATATACTGATATTTTATCATATAACTTCTTGTTTTCTATTGAAATATTCATCCAATAAAGAGCTGATGATTTTGTCCCGAAAACATTCCGCTAATATAAATACTTTTGACCAGAAGACAATCTTTGGTATGGATCAGAAAACCACCCATCATACTATAATATTGATCCAATGACAATCCGTATTTTTCCCAAAGAAAAGCATTTCAAACGATAGCCTGAAATGCTTTTCATGTTATTTTAATTGTATACCTATCCACAGATTTCTTCAATAATCTTTGCAGTCATCTCCGCCGGAAATCTTTTTTGTCTGTACAGACTTTCCTTAATATTGGATCGCTCCTCTGCAGTTACATCATATTCCTTTAACGTACATTTCAATCCTAACGATGTAATAAAATTGATCATGACCTGTGCCGCATCATCTCCATTGCGAACCGCAATATTTCTATAATTTATGATTTCAACAACTTCCCTGATCCTTTTCCCATACTCGCAATCGTCAAAATATTCTCTAATGAAAGGCGGGTAGCAAATAGCCAAAGAACATCCATGATTGATCCGATATACATTGCTTGAAATTGCTTCGCCAAACGCATGGGGAATAATCGCACCACCATTCGAAAGCGAAATCCCAGCACAGCTATCCGCAGTTGCCATAATCTCACGGTATTCCTCTTTATTTTCATGCACTAGCTTTGGTAAAACCTTTGCGATTTTGTTCATTGCATCCTTGTTCATTGCCTCGATCATGGGAGTTAGTTTTCCCATGATATAAGACTCTGACAAATGGCAAAACGCATCATAACCCGTACTTGCTGTCAAAGCACTTGGCAAAGAGCATGTGAGTGTATAGTCTACTAGCGCGACCGTTGAAAAAAAATCGTAACTATAGAGGGAATGCTTTTGATTTTCTTCATCACTGATAATCGCCGCCTGCGTACAATGTGATCCTGTTCCGGCTGTTGTTGGTATTGTAATAAGCGGCAGTTTGTCCTGAACCAAATCCAGATTCGACTGCTCAAACAACTGCTTCCAGCAGATCTCGTTCTTCTCAGCGATCCTTAAAATCTTCGCAGTATCAATGACTGATCCACCACCTACAGCGAGGATTGCATCATATTTTTTACTTCGAATCATCTGAATCCCTCTGTCAATATCTGTTACAATCGGATTCGGTCGAATCTCATCGAATATATCATACAGAATATTTTCTCTTTCCAAAATACCAACAATTTTGTTTTTGATGGAAATCATTGCATCATTGTTTGTTTGTACAAGCAGAAGACATCTATTCCCATACTTTTTTATTTCAGCACCTAATTTTTCCGTTGCTCCCGCGCCAATAACCAAGCGGACAGGATTATATTGCTGCCTCATATCCATGTTTTGGATCTTTCCTTTCTTTCGTGTCATAAACATGGCTTATATGTTAATTACACCATTTGATATCTCGATAAATGTCCAAAGACATGAGCGATATCATTCTAATCCAAATTTTTCTACTGCTGCATCGATTGCCTTCCGGCACTTTTGTACCCCCGCTGTGATTCCATCTGGATCCAAATATAACGCTGAAGAAAACACCAAAACATCTGGATCGCATTCAATCAAAGGCTCCAGATTTTCTGGACGAATACCACCATCTACCGCCAGTTCACACTCAGGGTTCCGCTCTCGAATCATCTGCCTTGCTTCTCGTATCATCGCAAGTGAGCTTCTTCTCCATGGCCACAGCGTCTCTTGCTCTCCCTTCGGGGGCTTTCCTGCCCCATGAATCACAATATGCAGTCGATCGATATCATAAATAGCTTCATTCAAAAAACAAAGAGGAGTATAACAGCCAACGGTCAAACCGATCTTCATTCCAAAATCATGACACCATTTGATAATATACGCAAGCGGTGCACCGATGAAGTTTTCAACCGGCAAAATCAGCATATTGCATCCAGCTTGTGCCAATTTTTCAATAAACAAGCGATCACAATCTTTTGCATACAAATGACATTCAATAGGCTTATCTGTCACATCCCGTACCGCTTTGACAATCAAATGTCCCCCTATCAATTGTTGATTTTTAAGATCATACATATCCGCAGCATCCGAGTGACAATAATCACACCCCGCATCCAGTGCTTCTTTCATCGCTCCACTTACATTACCATACGGAAAGCACCACGCCATACCTGCTGCAATCTTAATATGTTTCATAAAATACCTCCTATTACATCATTCGATGATGGATCATTACATAAATCATGAAAATCGCGAAACTTAAAACCAGAAAATTCAATATGCTATTTCTCAGGCTGCTCTTTTGCTTTGATCTTACAAAGATCTCTCTAAACTTCTGATGATTCCATCTAAGATCAGCCACCACAAAATACAGCAGCAATCCGGAAATAAATATATTCAGCAATGCTAATTGTGTAATCGCAATGGACACAATCCCTAGAATAGCATTTTCATCGCAGTCATTTGTCTTCAATTTTGTCCCATAGTAATATAGCTCAAAAAAACATAGTGCGTCTAACATTGATAACAGATAAATGATATTAAATATCAGGTCGTCCTGTATCAGCTGTAAAATCCCTTGTTGCTGCTGCATCTTTACCAGCGCCAATGATCCAAACAGCAACACAGACAGTATCATCAGCAGAATTTTTGCCCATGTATATGCAGCCCGATGTACGCAGTATGCAGTTTTCGTTTTATCTTCCATAATACTGCCCATCCTCCATCTGTATCAGAGAGCCTTGCCGGATACCATTCAATTCATCTGCCCAATATTCGTTTTACATCACTGCAAATATTGATTACTTTT
Organism: Butyricicoccus sp.; assembly: GCA_029257685.1. Lineage (GTDB taxonomy): Bacteria > Bacillota > Clostridia > Oscillospirales > Butyricicoccaceae > Butyricicoccus. Next base: position 3,546 of record JARIAV010000171.1, on the reverse strand, counting down.
GGTCCAAAAATGATTTGATAGTTTTCTCCATTTTCAACTACCCCTCTCGCTCCCAATTCATTGATCCAAAAATCTTTTTGCTCGACACTTGAGGAATCGCGAACTTTCACTCGCAATCTTGTTGCACAATTTTCTACCGATAAAATATTCTCGGCTCCACCAAATGCATCGACAATATTTTGCGCATAGATGTCATCCTCTGAAGTACCTTTGGCGCTGTCCATAGTTGTGCTTTTGCTCTTCAGATCTTGTTTATTTGCAAACTTGACCTCTGTCGATTCAGAGCGGCCTGGTGTCATAATATTAAACCTAACAATAGCAAACTTAAAAATGAAATAATATAAGCCAAAAAATAACGGCATAATCCACAACAAGGACAAGGCATGTACTTTTTGCGGTTGTAAGAAATTTGTCAGCATAAATACGAGCGCATCACCAGAAATTGAAACTTTCGTTGCTTCGCAAAGCACAGCTGCAATTCCGGCAAGAGGCACATGAACCAAATAGTATAACAGAGGATTTGCAAACAGTATTGTAAATTCCATCGGCTCCGTAACACCAACAACCGCAGCGGTAAATAAGGCTGGAATCATAAGTGCAAGAATCTTCTTTCGATTCTCCGGCCTTGCTGTATGATACATCGCCAGCATCGCCCCGCTCCAGCCGGCAATGTTGATAACGACCTTACCTTGACTGTAACTCCGAATCAAAAACGATGTCGCACCTGGGGACGCCACAAGTGCATTCCCAATCGCAATCGTTCCAAAATGTTCCACACCATCTACGATCATGCTTCCACCCAACGGAGAATAAAACAGTGGGAAATTGATCAAATGATGCATGCCAAATGGTAACAATGCGCGATCAATACAACGATGTACAAATGTTCCTACCAGGCCAGAGGTTGCAATAAAATTACTTAACCCCTGAATTCCTGAGTTGATATACGGCCAAATATAAAATAGAATCGAACCAGTCAACACACCAAAAAATGGAATGATAATCATAACAAACTTAGCGCCCGCAAAGAAACTAAACATCTCAGGCAGCCTTTTGTTTCCCCATTTATTCATCAAAAATCCAGCAAGTCCACCACAAATCAGAGAAACAAAGATACTCATATCATATGTAAAAATTCCACCCACCTGCTTATACATGGGCATCATAACATTCGCTTGCTCTGCAGTATATCCCAAAGCAGTCAGCCCTTCGACTGTACAAGTTGCTGGTGTAATCCCATTCAGGGATAGTAACACACTGATCGTATTGTTGACGACCATCATAAGAAACAAACCAGCAAGTGCAGCCCAGCCCTTGTTTTCCCTGCTTAAACCAAAGGCAATGCCAACCGTAAACCAAATCGGTATATTGGCCATAATCATTCCGCCAACTCGCATGAATAACGACGCAATCACCCATGCAATCGATTTCTCTGGGAAGATAAAATTCACCAAAGGAGATGCAAGACCCATACAAAATCCACATACTACAAGTAGTATAATCGGAATCATCATTGCACCACCGAAATACTGAAACTTCGATGTTATGTTTGATAAATCTTTTTTCATACAAATTCCCCTTTCTTTATTGGTATTATATCTCACAGCTCAGGAAGAAAGAATACCTCACACGGACCTTTCCTTACACTTATAGTAAGTGCAACTCTTTACAACTGAAAAAACACAATACGTCAGTGAGACAGAGGGAAGATATGCTTACGGAACACAACAAAAATCTTTTGAATGAAGTCAAAGATCTTCTCACACAAAATAAAAGCAGATATGGTGTTAGACAAGCGTCAAAAGGATAAATATCGTTGATACGAGAAGTCAAAAGAAAAAATGGATGCCCCCTGCTAAATACAGGAAAGCATCCATCTGTGTGGCATCATTCAACTTTCAATGTGTCCATGATTCTGGGTGCATATCACGAACGTTTCAATTGAAGGCCGATTTTTATTTTAAATCGCTTTTCTACTTACAATACCTGCGAAAGGAATTCGCGCAGTCTTGGGTGCTGTGGATCGGTAAAAAAGGTTTCAGGGTCGTTCTGCTCTGCAACGACACCGCCGTCCATAAACAGGACGCGCGTTGCGACCGAGCGGGCAAAGCCCATCTCATGTGTGACGACCACCATCGTCATGCCCTCGTCTGCGAGCTCTTTCATGAGGTTCAGAACTTCTCCGACCATTTCGGGGTCAAGCGCAGAGGTCGGTTCATCGAACAGCATCACATCCGGATTCATAGCCAGCGCACGCGCGATGGCGATGCGCTGCTGCTGTCCGCCGGAAAGCTGCTTGGGGTATGCGTCCGCCTTGTCCGGCAGACCGACACGCGCCAGCAGCTCCAGCGCACGCCGATCGGCTTCCTCTGCGGTCATGAGCCCCAGCTTGACCGGTGCCAGCTTGATGTTCTCGCGCACGGTCAGATGCGGGAACAGATTGAACTGCTGGAACACCATGCCCATCTTCTGACGCATTTTATTGATATCGTTCTTCGGATCGGTGATATCCACGCCCTCAAAGGTGATCGTGCCGCCGGTCGGCTGCTCCAGCAGGTTCAGGCAGCGCAGGAAGGTGGACTTACCCGAGCCAGACGGCCCGATGATAACGACCTTTTCTCCCTTTTCGATATGCTCATTGACGCCCTTGAGTACCTTATGATCCCCATAAGCCTTTTCCAGATTTTTAACGTCTATCACTTTCACGCAGCCTCCTCTCGAAAATTGCCAGCAGCTTGGTCATGATGAGAATAATGATGAGATACAGGATCGCCAAGCTCACATAAGGCACGATCGCATTGTAGGTCTTGGTCACGATGACCTTTGCCGCCTGTGTCAGATCCTGCACCGAGATGACCATAACGACCGAGGTCTCCTTGACCAGTGTGATCATCTCGTTGCCAAGAGCCGGCAGGATGTTTTTGATCGCCTGCGGTACGATGATATAGCGCATGGTCTGCACATAGTTGAGTCCCAGCGAGCGGCCGGCCTCCATCTGTCCATGATCGACTGCCATGATACCGGAGCGCACGATCTCCGCAACGTATGCACCGGAGTTGATACCAAATGTAATGATCGCACACCAGATCGTTTCGACCGATCCCAGCTTTGGAACCATGATGACATAGCCCATAATGAGCAGCTGCACCATGACCGGTGTACCGCGGATGATGGTCAGATACAGCTTACAGATGCCATTCGCCAACCGCAGCAGGAAAGGCGGCTTGGTGCGTCTGGAATCATGCGCAGAACGCACAACTGCAACCAGCACACCGAGGACGATACCAAGGATCAGTGCACCGATCGCAATGATAAAGGTCGTTTTCAGTCCGCTGAGGAAAAATGTGTTCCAGCGATCCTCGAACACAAAGGTCTGGAAAATCTCATAAATAAATCTTTGCATGCCCTGCGGCAGACCCGCGATCCAATCTGGCATTGCATTCAGCCAGTCGGCAAACTTCATAACCGGCACAACAAAATACCTCCTTTTATACGCTCATCTTCACACAAAAACAAGGTCAAGGGGCGGCATTTGCCGTCCCCTTG